>JAWOIM010000682.1:0-5767 GCA_046484685.1 Chloroflexota bacterium
CTGATTCGTCGCCTGGAGCATGGCTGGTAGGTTGGTATGGGGGATGTTTCATTTGGGTTGAGGTGAAGAAGAAATAATTAATTTGTGAATTGTTGAATTGTTGAATGATTAACGGGGGAGCGACTGCCTGGCAGATGGTTGACTGACACATCTCATTTTTTGCCGCAGAGAGCGCAGACTTGTTCCCTCGTCCCTCGGGACAGGCCTGAGCATAGCCGAAGTAGACGCAGAGATTTCTCCTTAACCCTCTTGGCATCCCCGCTTTCGGGACCACCCCCCATTTCTAAAAAATTGAATAGGGAACTTTTCGGCCGTTATTTTCGTCTTTAGGAATGAGATAATAATTTCTTATTCTAGAGAAGTGACATTAGGAGGCTGATGATGAACCGCTTTTGGGTACTGTTGTTAGGGTTGGGTTTCTTGGTGGGTTGTGCTCAAGCACAACAAATGGAAATGGCACGTGTGTCGGACGGACTTGGGGGCGACATGGCTTATGATGAGGTCACCCAGGCCAGAGCGGAAGCGCCGCTGCCGCCCAGGGAAGCGATGGCAGAGGGGGAAGCGTTTGACTCACCGCAGCCACAAACTGGTCAGGAGCGGCTGATTATCCGCACGGGACAGATGGGTATTGTGGTGGCAGATACGGAGATGGCGATGGCCGATATAACCCGGCTGGCCGAAACAGCGGGCGGCTGGGTGGTGAGCAGCAATGTTTACCAGTATGATGAGCGGGCTAAAATGGGATCGGTTACGGTGCGCGTACCGGCCGCACGGTTTGATGAGCTGGTGGCGGCAATTAAAGAAACGGCCGTTTCGACCACCCGCGAATCAACCGAGAGCCAGGATGTAACTGACGAATACGTAGACCTGTCATCCCGGTTGGACAATCTGCAAGCAACGGCCGATCGGGTTCGTACCTTCCTCGATGAAGCCCAAAATGTGGAAGAGGCCCTGGACGTCAACCGGGAGTTGAGTCGTCTGGAGGAGCAGATTGAAGTTATCAAGGGACGGATGCAATACCTGAGCCAGTCGGCCGCTTTTTCTACCATTACTATCGAAGTAAGACCTGACATATTGTCCCAACCGCTGAGCGTCGGTGGTTGGGAACCACAAGGCACGGCGCGTCAGGCGGTCGAAGCCCTGGTCTCTGCGCTGCAAGGCGTGGTCACTCTGACCATCTGGCTGCTGATTTTTGTCATTCCCCTGGCGCTGCTGATTTTGATTCCCCTATGGCTGCTCATACGCACCGTTCGTCGACGCCGTTTAGTCAGCCAATAATGAAGTGAAAAGCGCGGAGATAATCCGCGCTTTTCACTTTCTACTTTTCACTTTCTACTTTTTACTGCTTACTCCTCACCCTCAGAACGATCTTTATCCGCTTCACGCGTAACGGCCGATTCCTTAAACCCAGGCAAGCTCTCTACGGCCGCTATCAGATCGATGCCGGTGAGCGCTTCCACTGTAGCCGGAACCTGCGCAATAATATTAGAGACATCCTGGGTAATTCGTGAGGCACCGGCCCCGCCGCCACTGTCGCCACCGGTACTGACCACCACAATGCGGTCCGTTTTGGCCAACGGTTGGGCAATGGCCGAAGCCACCTCCGGCAGCCGGTCCAGCAGTTGTTGGATAATAGCCGCCTGCGTATATTCTTTCCACGCTTCCGCTTTTTTCAAGGTGGCTTCGGCTTCGGCCAGACCTTTTTGGCGGATGACTTCGGCATCGGCCAGACCTTTGGCGCGGGCCGCGTCGGCTTCAGCCTGACCGCGCAGACGGATCGCTTCCGCCTCACCACTGGCTTCCGTTTGCAGTTGGAACTGGCGTGCTTCGGCCAAAGTGCGTACTCTGTGACGTTCTGCTTCGGCCGGCTTGCGTATCGTGGCGTCCAATTCTCGCTCACGCCGGAGAACCTCTTGCTCCTCGACCTCGATCCGCTTTTGTTTTTCGACGACCTCAACCTGAACTTCCTGCGCCCGAACCTCCTGGCTGGTGATGTTGGATTGCAGAGTAAAGGCCAGTTCCGCTTCGGCCCGCTTGCGGTTGGTTTCTATCTGGTAGGCGGCTGCCTCTACCTCGTAATTCTTTTTGCTTTCAGCTACTTTCGTATCTTCCCGGTATTTGGCCGATTCCCCTTCCTGCCGTGCTTTGGCACTTTCGATAGTGGCGTCCCGGTCGGCTTCTGCTTCACCAATGGCGGCATCTCGCTTTACCTGGGCAATGCGCGGCCGGCCCAGCGCTTCCAAATAGCCCTCCCCATCACTAATATCTTTGATGACAAAGGAAACAATTTCTAACCCCATGCTGGCCATATCTTCGCCGGAGACTTCTTGTACCTTTTGGGCGAAGGCTTCCCGATCGCGATAAAGTTGCTCCACGGTCAGCGTCCCCAGAATGGCCCGCAGGTGGCCGGCCAACGTTTCGTGGGCCACATGCCGGATTTCGTCCCGTGATTTAGACAGAAACTGGATAGAAGCGGTACGAATAGAGTTTTCGTCACTACCAATCTTGACCTGGGCTACGCCGTCTACAGTGATGGGCACGCCCTGAATAGTAGGCACGTCGGGCGTGGTAATGTCGATGGTCATGATTTCCAGAGAAAGGAAATCAACCCGCTCTAAAATAGGCCAGATAAAGGAACGGCCGCCGGTGACAATGCGATAATTGCTGTCAATGCCTTCTAAATCTTTGCGCCCTTCACCCCGTCCAGAAATGACCAGGGCTTCATTGGGACCAACCTTTTTGACGCGGCTGGCGTAGACAAAGAGCAACGCGAATATAATAAATACGACTGCTGGTATAAGTACGGCAATAAAGCCAGTCATTCTTAACCCTCCATTGCGCCCTCCGGCGCAGTTGTGGCCGTAATCGGTAATCGGTAATCAGTAAATGGTTCACCGATTACCGATTATTGGTCACTGATTACTGTTTCATCAATAGGTCGCACGACAGCCACACGGCCGGTAATGCGCTCAATGGTTACAAATTTTCCTCTGGCAATAGGCTGATTGGTGGCTGAACGGGCGCCCAGGGTGACACGCCCGCTCCTGTTGTCAAAGGCAATTGTCCCTAATCCGTCCGTGGGAATGGTAATGATGACTTCGGCTTCACGGCCGATACCATCGTCGGTCAGCCGGTAATGGCTTGATTTGCTAGGGGAGAGGATATAGAAAAAGAAAGCTTGAGCCAACCCGCCGACGACCAACCCCATACCACTGGCCCACAAGATGCTGGGAATAGAATCCATATTTAGCCAGAGGCGGGTAATAAGGCCGGTCAGACCAAAGGTAGCCCCAAACATAGCCATGGCAAAGGGGCTGATGCTAACAAAACCAGCCTCGCCATCGCCATCAATGTCAAAATCGAGTGCGTCTGTTATCTCAGCACCTAACAAGGAGATAAGGGCAAATAGGAAACTGATAGAGACGACAACAGCGTAGATGATGTTGAGCGTACCTGAAGCAATAAATTCTTCGATCATACTGGCTCCTTGTGTGGTCAGAGCGAATGTTGGGTATGAGACTGCCTTCTATAGTACCTGAACATAAGTAATTATACTACATAAAAGCTGATTAGAATCGTTGCGAAATGGACCAGGCTAATGTTATACTATTAGTGTATACGAACTTATAAGTAAGGAGGTTGTAAAGCAATGGGTAGAAAACGTGGTCCACGAGCCGGAAAAAACAAAGCTGGCCGTAACTGGAAACATATAATGTGGATGATAGTGGGTATTTTGATTGCCGTCAGCATGGTGGCATCCCTCTTTATGATGGCCCCCGCGTTTTAAGGGTGAATTGTGAACGGGTTTGACTGACTAACCGCGTTCACAATTCACAAAACGGCCGTTTATTCTCCGCCTGGCCTTAATTCCACTTCAATTTTCTCAAAACCCAAACCTCGGGTATCATCACTGATGCCCGCTAAGGCCCGTTCTGCCAAATCTGTGCGGTAAGCGTCTGCCGCCGGCGGGTTCTGAATAACGCCACTTTCCAGCGAGATGTCAACCGTCTGCTGGTAGAGCGCTCCATCCATCATGCCAATGCCGTTGGGCGAGGGCCAGATCAGGGCATTTACCTCGTTGAGCATCCACTGCATGTGGCTTTCACCCAGTGTCGGTCCTGCATTCAAGACATGCTCGACACAGGCATCAAAATTATCCCGGCAGAAGATCCAGCCGCGGAAGGTGGCCCGTAAAAAGCGTTCCGCTACCTCTTCATTACCCGGCTGGTTCAACCATTCGTCGGTGGCCCACACCGCATCTTGCAGCATAGCCGTGCCCACTTCATTGTAATCAATGACCACCAGCTCTTCCGGCTGGTACAATTCGCCGGTAGCCGGGTTTGTTTGCTCCAGGACCATGGCATACTCATTGTAAGTTTCGGCTTCGGCGGCGTCAATTTCCCCTTGCAGCAGCAGCGTCATATCAAACGGTTGAATAATAATGGTAACATCATCGGGGTTGTCGGGATCGATACCGTGTTGACGCAGGGCGGCAAACACCTCATGCTCATTGCCAAAATCCCAGACGCCGACTCGTTTGCCGCGCAAATCTTCAACGGTGCGAATGCCGGAATCGGCAAAAGCGACCTGAACTGTGCCGCTGCGCTGAAAAATTTGGGCAATGTTGACCAGATCGGCGCCGGCTTCACGCGACTCCAGCACTTTGGGAACCCAGGCGGTGCAAAATTCAGCCCCACCCGTCACACAAACCTGCTGGGGCACAATGTCGGGCGCGCCTTCTAAAATTGTTACGTCTAACCCTTCTTCTTCATAGTAGCCTTCGGCCAGGGCGGCATAGTAGCCGGCAAACTGGGATTGGGCCACCCATTGTAATTGAACACGGACCGGGGTTAAGGCGTCAGAATCGGCCGTATCCGGCTCCTCACCGCCTCCACATGCGGCCAGAACAAACAGCAACAACAGTGTCAGGCATAGACCTACCAACCAATTGCGTTTCATTATCTATCTCCTCATTTTGGTAACTACTAACGCAGAGGCGCAGAGACGCAGAGAGTTTGGTCGGTTTAGCGCCATGCTTGCCGGGTAAATTCCCATAAGGCTTAGTAGTTACTCATTTTATCTGATAATCAAGGGATAATATCAACTTCTCCCATCGTCCTACAAACGCATCACCTCCTTAAGTAAGCTGGCGTGATACGTGATACGTAAAAAGCCATCACGTTTCACGTATCACGTTTCACGCATCACGCTTCACGCATCACTTGATTGCGCCCACGGCGTTACCTGCCGCTCGATGACTATGATGAGCAAGTAAAAAAGAATGCCGACGACGCTGGCCAGAATGATGGCCGCCCAGGTATTGGCAAAACGTAGCACGGCCGCTTCCTGAATCACATATTTGCCCAGCGTGGAGCGGTCGGCCCCAAAAAAATCGGCCACAATCGAGCCGATCATGCTCAAGACGGTAGCCACGCGCAGAGCGCTAAAGAGGTAAGGCAGCGAGTTGGGTATGCGCAGCGAAAAGAGCATGCACTCACCTTTGTTCCCTGAACCTCCAAAATTTTATGTGCGCATGCCTCAATGGTTGCCCCCGTTGTAATTACATCATCCACCAGAAGAATGTGCTCGTTGGAAAAGCTTTCTGAATTGGTCAGTGCAAAAATTTCCTCCACATTGCGCCACCTGTCAAAACGTGATTTCCTTGTCTGCGTTTCGCTGGCTGTAACCCTCACAAGGGTTTTGTGATCCAGAGGAATATTTGTTGCACGCGACATACCAAGGGCAATGTAATAACTTTGGTTATACC
>JAWOIM010000007.1:0-3989 GCA_046484685.1 Chloroflexota bacterium
ACCTCGCCGATCTCCGGCTTTTTCCCGCACCAGGGGTGGGCGGCCAGCTCGGTGATGCCCACCGACAACAATTTTGGCTCCTTTGAAATCAATCTGAATACGGATCTGGCCAACATTCTGGTCGATCCGGGCAGCGGTGCCCGCTACATTCAGCTCGACATTACCACCATCAGCGGCGCCTCTGAAAACAATTTTGAGCTGTGGGCCGGCCCACGCTACAATCTGGAATTTGCCAGTGACGTAAACACCCGTAACATCCAGATGGTAAACAGACCGGGCGACCATTTCTCGGAAGGGGTTGTCGTCTTCGCCATGGGTAATCTGCCCATGAACTCCATCTTTTCTGAACCGGTTGATCTGCCCCTGGTCTACCTCGGCCCTGAATTAGCCGGGCAGCAGGTTTTCATCAGCCTCTTTGATCCCGACGCCGGTACCCAGCGGCCGATTGCCTTCTTCTTTGATTCGATTGCTTTTGAAGCGGCTGACCAGCCAGGCAATCCCCCAAGAGTAGGTGTCGATTGGGACAACACCGATTGGGGCCACCTGTATGGCGATGCCACGGATCCCAATGACGAGGGGCGCTGTTTCCATGTGGATCAAGTAGGTGTTAATCCTGATGGAAGCCCAAATGCAAATAGACGCTGTACCAATCAATGGGTTACTCCTCCCTACAGCATAACCATACCCGGCGATCTGGCCCGGTGTGATTATGAGGTGCTGGACAGCTTGACACCAGGCACGCAAGAATACCGGGACTATTTGATGGATAACTGCACTCCTTTCTACGGCGGTCGTCTCTATACCCGTTATGCCAGTGCCAATTTCGACACCTATAGCTGGCAAATCCGGCTGGAAGGGCTGCCCTGGTTGGTACGGTAAGGACGGACGATGGACGATGGACGGCAGACGATGGACGGCGGTTAGGTTAATTACGCCACTGCGACAAGCTTAGTTGTCAGCCCTTCGTCCTCGGTCCTCGGTCGTCGGTCCTCAGTCCTCGGTCCCAGATAGGTAACGTTGGCTGTCAGCAAATAGACATCTAAAAAAAAGCCGCCCGGTTTGATATAAACCGGGCGGCTTTTTTCTGTTATGAGGGTAGGGTTCATTCTGGACAGAACTACCCGTAACGCAGGTTGTTAACCTGCTCTTTTGCCAGGTTGGCAACCTGGGTTACAGGCTGCTGCCCACCGCAACGCAGGTTGTAAAGCAAGATCGTTTACCCCTGAACCATACCTCATTTTTCAAATCGTCAGGGCCGGCGGCGCATAAAAAGAAAGAGACCCACAGCCAGCAGCAGGCCGCTGCCCAAGAAGAGCCAGCCAGACATCGGGGGCACAACGGCCGTTGTGCCAACGGCCGTTTCTATCTCCATTTCTTCCACTGCCTCTATCAGTGGCGTGGGTGGGGGAACGGGCGTTTCCGTAGCCGTTGGCTCAGCCGTGGCCGTGGCCGACGCTGTCGGGGTCATGGTGGGCGTGGCCGTTGGCTCAGACGTGGGCGTGGGCGGCGCGGTCAGGGTGGGTGTCATCGTAGCCGTCACCGTCAACGTGGGTGTGGGCGTGGGCAAGAGCGAGGCCGGCGGGGCGGTAGGCAGCACCTCTACCGAGACCCCCTGCTCCACCACAAAAACAGGCGCCCCGCCCATATAACATTCCCCATAACAGCGTGCCCCTTCCAGGTCAATACGATACACGCCGTTTTCGGCCGTAATCGTTCGCTCCTGGCCGGTGGCCGACACCAGCTTGGCCGAGTCGGCCAGCGCCGGCAGCGAAACCGTCACCGGGGCCTGGGTGCGCGTCCACAGCACCCGCGTCATGCCCTGCGGCCGCTGGAACCCCACAATAAAATGGGTCTGCTCCTGCTGTCGTCGTACCGGATAGGTAAAACCGGCCGTATGCTTGATCAACGTCTGGTAGGCATAAAAAGCGGGCCGCTTGCTAAAATCATGGGGCCGGATCAAACCCCACGACTCCCCGCCCGGCGGCAAATTGACGTCCACCAGCTTATAGACCGAGATACGGCCGGCCCCGGCGGCAAAACCGAGAGCAAAGGCCTGAATGATAAACCAGCCCTGCTGGTCCAGGTCCACCGTAAAGCTCTGTACCTGCACCGGCCAACCCGGATCCATACTGGGCCGGGCGTTGGTCTCATTGACCCAAACCGCCTTCATGGGCGTAATGCCGGCCGCCTGCTGCGCGGCAAAGGCACTGCCCACAATCAACTGTATCGTCTCTGGCCGGAAGTAGACGTGGAGCGAAATAACGTCAAAGTAATAGTTGTTTTCGGCGGCGGTCGGATCGGCGGCCACCAGGCCCAGGTAGCGGCCCAAATAACCGGGATCATGCCAGTAGGTCATGCCGCCCAGGTGGACGGTGGCCGTGGGGTCGTGCTGTTTAATGACCCGGTAAGAGACCTTCATCAACTGGTAATAGTCGGCCATCGAGCCGCTAAATTCGTGGCCATAGGTGCCCGGAGCAATGTCTGGCTCATTCCAGATAGCCCAGTTATGGACCCCAAGGGGGGCATAATATTGCACCACGCGCCGCACGTAGTTGGCCCATAAATTATCGGGATCATCATCGGGCAAATAGAGGCCGCGCGGCACGCCGGAGGCATAGGGGGAATCGGTGCCCCAGCCCGGCGAATTTTTCAGGACGCCAAGCACGGTCCGGTTGTGGGCGTTGGCCTCGTGCAGCCACTCTTCCAGGACGTGGAGGGTGTTCCAGTCATTGGGGCCGGTGGGCTGAATCTCGTTCCAATAAAAGAGGATGCGCTCCCAACCGACGCCCAACTCGGCCGCTTCGCGCGGTGCCCAAAAGGATTCCACGGCTCCAAAACGCTGGTCTACCGGCTGCTGAGCGGCCGCCGGTGCCGGCCGCAGCAGTGACAACGTATCAGATAAAACCAAAATCAAAACAACAATAACGACTCTTTTTAACCAAATCATCATATGTTCAACAACGGATTAAGAAATAAGCGAATTTTTCTGGCTCTTTAGAAATTCTGAAGACCCATTTTTCTTTATACGCTCCGTTCTCACCCTGTGGTCCTCTTCTCACAGTTAACTTTCCTGATAAAACGACTGGGATTATAATACATAAACTAACGAAAAGGTAGAAGGCAGAAGGCAGAGGGTAGAAATATCTCACATACCCGTCACATTTCCCGTTTCACGCATTACGTTTCACGCATCACGCTTCACGCATCACGTTTCACAAGGATAAATGATGTTTCAACTGCGCCCGGCACAGGAAAAGATTTTAGCTTATGAAAACGGCCGTTTGGCCATTAGCGCCGTGCCCGGCAGCGGCAAGACCTTTACCCTGCCGTTGTTGGCGGCCCAGTTGATTGAAAACGGCCGTGTTACTCCCCAATCCGACCAGCAAATCCTCATCGTCACCTACCTCAACGCCAGCGTGGATACCTTCAAGGCCCGCATCCGGCAGCAGCTCATGGAGCGGGATCTGCCCCCCACCGGCTTTGACGTGCGCACCCTGCACAGCCTGGCGCTGGAAATTCTGCGCACCGCCCACGGCAGCCTCGATGAGGAGGCGGGCGGCTTTGTCGTCCTCGACGATAGCCAGAGCAGCCACTTTCTGGCCCTGGCCGTCGATGGCTGGATCGAGAGCCATCCCGACCTGTGGCACGCCTTTTTGCCCGACAACAGCCCCCGCATGAAGGCCCGCTGGCGGGACATTACCGAGCAGACGGCGCGTGCTTTTATTCGGTCTGCCAAGAATGAGCGGTATGGGCCGGAGGAAATTCGGTATGCGGTGGCCGGTGGACAGTATTCAGTAAACAGTAGTCAGTATTCAGTGAATAGTGAACAGTATTCAGTAGAAAGTGAAAAGTTGAAAGTGGAAAGTGAGGGGGGAGAGTGGCTGCTGCTGCGCATGATGGCCGAGATATACGGCCGTTATCAAACGATTCTCACCCGTCAGGGTGCCCACGACTTTGACGACCTCATCTGGGAAGCGACCCGGCTGCTG
>JAWOIM010000623.1:0-2510 GCA_046484685.1 Chloroflexota bacterium
CCTTTTCGTCCCCCCATGACTTCCCCCCCCGTTTGTGATTATGAAGGCTCTGATTACCGCACCCGCTTCTGGGAGGGTCAGGGCCGTGACTATGAAGACCAGGCTGAACGGGTGGCCCTGCGCCGGCTTCTGCCTGCTACCGGCTCGACGCTGATTGAAATTGGAGCCGGCTTTGGCCGCCTGGCCCAAGAATATACCGGCTACAATAAGGTGGTCCTCTTTGACTATTCACGCTCCCTGCTGCGTGAGGCCCAGGACCATTGGGGACACGATCCCCGCTTTCTCTATGTGGCCGGCAACTGGTATGAGATGCCTTTTGTCAACGGCCGTTTCGACGCTATCGTCCAGATTCGTACCCTGCACCATGCGGCCGATGCGCCCGCTCTCTTTGCCCAACTGGCTCGCATTGCCCAACCCGGTGGCCATTACATCCTGGAATTTGCCAACAAACAAAACCTCAAAGCGATTTTGCGCTACGGGCTGCAGCGACAGGATTGGTCCCCTTTTGCTCCGGAGCCGGTCGAATTTGTGCCGCTCAACTTTGACTTTCATCCCCGCTGGATTCGGCAGCAGTTGCAAACGGCCGGATTTCAGCCCGGCCGCATCCTCACCGTCTCCCATTTTCGGCTGGGGGCACTCAAACGACTCGTGCCCACACGCCTCTTGGTCGCCCTGGATGGGTTAATACAGCCCTCTGGTCGCTGGTGGCAGTTGTCTCCCAGCGTTTTTATCCACAACCGGCATCCAACAAGCGGCCAACCTGCCCCTGACGACGCTTTTTTTGCCTGTCCCCGCTGCCAGACGCCGCTGGTTGATTTGCCGGCGGGTGAGAAGAACGGCCGTTTACCCTGCCCCAATCCCGCCTGCCGGGCCACCTGGCGCGTCGAAAACGGCCTCCACGATTTTAAGGAAGAAGCCCATGATTGACCGCAGAGGACGCAAAGAACGCAGAGAGAAAAAAGAAAGGAGTGTTTCCCTGGCACTCTCCCAGAGAAGACGTGCGAGGGTTTTAAACCATTCCGTTACATTTACACCAGAGGTAGAAACCGCGCAAGTCTAAAATTCGCCAGACTCCAGTAGATGAAATCCGTGAAGTGGTACGCCTGCGCCAGGGAATGGGCAATAATAGCTTGAGCCAGGAGGCGGTGGCTGGTGCCCTGATTGCGCCATAGAAAAAAGGTTATGTTAAAAATTCGCCACACCATCACATTATGTCTACTTGTTCTGGTTGTTTGCCTGCTGCGGCCAGGCACCATCTCGCCGGCCGCGGCCGAACCCCCCGCCGCTCAACCGGCTCAGGCGCGGGATTGGCGTTTTGGGGTAGTGGAAAGCTACGAAGACCCGGCCGCAGCAGCCAATCTGGGTGTGGCCTGGACACGAGTGCGCTTCCATTGGTCCTACGTGCAGGCGGGCGGACCGGGCACCTGGACCCCCCGCGTCACTGAAGCGCAAATTAACGGCGAGGTAGCCGCCGGCCGTACCGTTGTCGGTATTCTCATTGGCATCCCTGACTGGGCGCGAGACGGCAACCGGCTGCCGTCCGGACTATGGCTGCCCCACGATGATCCCAACAATGCCTGGGGTAACTATGTGCGCCAGGCGGTGAGTCGCTATAACGGCCGTATCAACCATTGGGTCATCTGGAACGAACCCGACATTGCCGACCCCAGTGCGCCCGGCCACACTTGGGACGGCTCCATCGAAGATTTTTTCCAGTTGCAGCGGGTGGCCTATCTGGTGGCCAAAGAGACCAATCCCAACGCCACTATTCACCTGGCCGCCTTTACCCACTTTTGGGATCCCGGTTACTTTAACCGCTTTCTGGATGTCGTTGCTGCCGATCCGGCCGCCGCCGACCACAACTACTATTTCGACGTGGCCACTGCCCATCTTTACTTCCAACCCAACTCAATCTACACCATTATTCAGAGCTTTTATGGGGCGATGGGTAGTCACGGTATCTGGAAACCGGTCTGGCTAATGGAAACCAACGCGCCGCCTATTGACGATCCTGCCTGGCCTGTGTCTAACTGGACTCTCTCGGTGACACAAGATGAGCAGGCCGCCTATATTCCCCAGGCATTGGCCTCAGCCCTGGCAGCAGGTGCACAGCGCATTGCTATTTACAAAATGAAGGATACAGAGGGAGACCGGGCGGCCAACCCGGAGCCATTTGGCCTGCTGCGAGCCGACGGCAGCCGCCGGCCGGCTTACACCACTTATCAGGTGGCTATTGGCTACATGGGCGGCATGACGGGTGTCCAGCGCGAACGTTGGAACGAGGTGGGACAAATTCGGCTGGATCAGGCCGATAAATCGACGACCGTTCTCTTTTCCCGCTTGCCTGCACCCCAATGGGCCGAAGTGACGGCCACGGCCGGAACGGCCGTTTTGGTCGACATGTGGGGCACACGCCGCACCATTATGGCCCAAAATGGGCTGTTTCGCGTCGAACTGCCGGGTGCCCTCTGCACCCAGCCTATTGGTGACTACTGCATGATTGGCGGCAC
>JAWOIM010000297.1:0-4029 GCA_046484685.1 Chloroflexota bacterium
GCGACATATCCAATCAGTATATTAAAATAAACGGAGACTTCATTACCCCTGTCAATTCCCAAATGATCCCAACTGGTGATTTCACGCCGGTTGATAACACCATTTATAAGCCCATGCTGCATGATGAGAAAATAAGTACTGTTTACCACTTACGGTTCACCACCCACTGAGTACAGCATTGTTTCAAACAAATCCAGATACCGCTCCTGATCCTGATAAGGCTGGTCGCTGTCGAAGGGGGTCAGCGCCAGGGCCAGGTAGCGGTCGGGCAGCTCAAAGAAGACGGTCAGCGCCCCGGACATAGAAGGCATTTGTTCGGTGCGGTAGACGGTGTAGGGGCCGATGGTGTCGCTGGTATAGCTGAAGTTGGCCTGGATTTCGAGGCTGAGATCGGCCGTTACCAGGTCGGCAAACGGCCGTTCATCCGGGTTGGGGAACTCGCTGGCATAGACATAGTACCGCAGCGGCGTTGGTCCCAAGCCAAACCATTCATCCGAGAAAAGCATGAGGCCCTCCTGGGTAGACACAGTCCAGCGAGACGGCCGTTCCAGCGTCAGATTGAGCGCGTCAGATCGTACCGTTTGTAGGCCATCGTCCAGGGTGAGGACAGTCAGGCTGTTACCCTGGACATAAGCCAATTTTGTACCGCCGGGCGACCAGTGCAGGGAATGAATCGACTCGCCAGGCTGGGCCGGCATTAGCGGCAGGGGCCTGGTATCGGGGTGCAGCGGTTGGGCCAGCCACCAGAGCCTGTTATCGGCCGTTTGCAGCACCACTCCCTCACCGTCCGGCTGCCAGGCCAGGTTGCTTAGGGGCTGATCCATTTCGATCAGCCGCTCCTCACCCGTTTCTGCCTGGAGCAGGTAGAGCAGCTGCGTGTCGTCAAAGCGCAGGGCCAGCAGCGGCTCAGTGGGATGCCAATGGGCAAACCAGGCCGGTTGGTCAACCAGTTGGCGGCCTTCGCCGTCGGTAGTCAGCAGCCAGACACGGCCGTTTTCCCGCCCTTCGGCCTCAAATTCGGTGTAAGTGAGGAAACGGCCGTCAGCCGACCAGCCCTGGAAAGAAAAAGAGCCAGATATTTCTGTGGTCCATACCATTTCTTGCGCAGGGAAGGCCATGAGGCCCGCCTCTTGGCCACAAGACAGCCAGATATACTCTCCGGTTTGGGGAGCGCTCACTGCACAGCCTGTCGCTACATCAGCCAGTCCCGACAGCGTAAGCAGGTCATCATAGGCCGGTGTTATGGGATCAATAAGCGGGCTAATAAAACGACTGCCTGTTGCATCCGATTCCGGTTCTGTGGGGAAAATGGCTATGGGATTGAACAGAATGTGGGTTTCAGCGGCCAACCCGTGGTTGGCCAACCACTGATTGGTAGAAAAAACTGCCTCACCGGGCCAACTGCCGCGCCCGCCAAACTGTATGAAGGCAGAATCGGTCCAGCCTTCGCCCGTGTTGACGTCAGCATAGTTGAAACAGCAGGCAAACAGGCGCGTTTCATCGGCCGTCCAGCCGGGGACGTGGGCCCGCTCGACCTGCCATTCCGGTAGTTCAGCGATACGGCCGTTTTCCAGGTCAAGCCATTGATTACCGGCCAGCAGCCGCTGGCCGCTGGGGGCCAGATGCAACGGTCCGGCCACATCATACGTCTGCACTACGTTCCCGGCCAGATCGCGCAGCCGTATCGTGTCGTCCACTTCGATAAGCTGCTGCCGCGCAGCCGACCATTCGGGCAAGATACAGCCATCTGTCAGGGGCATATCAACACCCCAGGCCGGTTCACCGTGTAGATTGGTTACGATAGGCCAGGTTAAATCGCTGACCATATTGCCTTGAAAAATCTCGTTTTGACCCACCAAAGGGTATACTAGCAGATGGTCATCATTGAGCCAGCGGTAAGGCCCGTGCTGACAGTAGTCAGACGAACGAAAGCCGTATTCCCAGGTCACGCGCTGTAGGGGATAGCCAAACTCGTTGTCTACTGCCTGAAAAATCAGGGCCGGCAGCAGGTCTGACTCCAGTTGATTGGCCGTTAGTGTCGGCAGCGGCGTGGGCAGTGGCGTGGATGTGGGCGGTGAGATGGTGGCTGTCGCTGTTGGTCGGCGCGTACTGGTAGCGGTTGATTCCGGAGTGTCGGTGGGCATCTCTCCCTCCGCGAGTGTGGGAACGGCCGTCAAGGTGGTAATGATCGTGGGCGTGGGGGAGGAAACGGCCGTTGGCGGTGGGCCAGGGTCGGTGCGTAAGCCCAGGCTGCATCCGGTCAGCCAGAGCAAGCTTACAACGTATACAATTGGCCAACAGCCGGGTCGTTTGATTCTATCAAGGTCCATCTAACAACCTCCAGGAGAAGAATTAAGGGAGACCTGACAGGTTTGGTGCAAGCAAAGCTTGCCAACCTGTCAGGTCTGTGCCCGACGATTAAAGGTCAAATGATTAACCGCGTAACAGGCGCATAGTGATTTTATCTTACCGGTTTGTCACAAAGTTAACCGGACGCATTGGCTATAAGCGCTATGCGATCTTACGACGCCGTCATCTATAACGATTGTCACGATAACAAAAATGATAGAAACTCTTATAATCCCGGCAGCTTTGTTCCGCCCCCTTTGAATCGGCATGTCTGGGCCTCATAGCGCAAGAACCGTTGGCCGCTAGATACCTGACCGGCCCCTTAATTGTTAAACTCAGGAGGGAGTAAATGGCCTTAACATTTCGCAAGTTCAACTTCAGCACTGATGACTATAAAGCCATTTTCAAAATTCATAAAACAATTTGGCCCGACAGCCGGCACACGGCTGAGAGTTTCAAACATGCTGATGTTACAACACCGTTAGCTAAAAATGATTGGTTGCGCCTTGTGGCCGAATGGGCCGGCAAACCGGTTGGGTATGGCATCTACCTGCGCACGTTTGATTATAATGTGACCGATCAATACCATGTGGCCTTTTCAACCCATCCAGATTATCGGAGACGGGGTATCGCTTCTGCCTACTTCGACAAGCTGCAACACGAACTCCTGGGGCAACGGAATGTGTCTAGCCTTGTGACCCAAACGCGAAGCGACCAACCGGCTGCGGTTGCCTTTCTGCAAAAGCGGGGGTTTGAACTTCAGTTGCGACGTATTCGTACTGAATTGTTCCTTGATGGATTTGATTTCAGGCGCTTTGCTTCAGTAAAAACCAAAATGCGAGACAGGGGCATTCAGATTCAACCTTTATCTGAACTGATGAAAGTTGACCCGGATTATCAGGAAAAATTGTGGCATTTGGAATGGGTGACACAAATTGACCAGCCACAAGCTGAACAGCCGAAGCGTAAAACGTTAGCCGAATTTGTAAGCAGGTACATCGACACACCCGTTTTTCTACCTGAAGGCTGGTTTGTAGCCACAGATGGAGAGCGTTACGTGGGCTGGAGCGCTGTATTACATCACTTGAATCGTTCTGACACCATGAATACCGGTATTACTGTGGTCGATCGGCCCTATCGACGGCAGGGAATTGCCACAGCCCTGAAATTGCGCACTATTGAGTACGGGCAACAATTGGGCAAGAGACGAATTGAAGCCACCAATGCAGAAACAAATCCGATGTTACAACTTAATCTCCAGCTTGGATTCCAGCCGATTTATGCCTGGTTGGAGTATAAAAGACCGTGGTTTTTCGAGAAGGCATAACGTAACGTTAGGGGTTTCAAGCGTGTTATGCATCAGGTTGAACTGAGAGGCCGAATGCCCCATGGCCGGCACGCATTCAAAACAGACTGATTCTCTTTTTAACCCTTATAACCCCGGCAGCTTTGTTCCGCCCCTGAAGTCGGCACGGTGCCGGCCTCATACCGCCCCCGTCCCCAGCATATACCAGAAGCAAACAGCAGGCTGACGGCCGCTGGCCAGATTGCCCCCGGCTTGCCAGTAAACCAGCACCCGCCCCTGCTGCCTCAGCCAGACCCGCCCCGCCGCTGCCCCGTCCGCATAATACCGGCGCGACTGCACCCGTTGGTCGTTCCCCGCGTACCCTTTAAGACACA
>JAWOIM010000308.1:0-3474 GCA_046484685.1 Chloroflexota bacterium
AAAGTTGCGGGCAAAGTTGATGACCTGAGGCCGCCAGTAGTCGCTTTTGGCTTCGTCATTGATCCAGTCGAGCAGGCCAACTTCGGCAATTTTAGGCAGATCGATGAAATAATGCTCCGTATCACGCTGTTCCAGGGCGCTGTCGTCCAGGCGGCTGCGCGGATTTTGTAGTTGGGCCGCACTTTCAAAGAGGGTGTTGCAGTTGTCACACTGGTCGCCTCGCGCTCGTTCGTAACCACAGTTGGGGCATGTGCCTTCCACGTAACGGTCGGGCAGGAAGCGTTGGGCGGCCGGCGAATACATCTGGGGCGTCGTCTGCCGGTAAAGGTATCCGTTTTCCAGCAGTTTGAGGAAAATATCTTGGGAAACCCGGTAATGGTTTTCGGTATCGGTGTGGGTAAACAGATCGTAAGTCAGTCCCAGCTTTTGGAAGAGGTCGAGGAAACGGCCGTGATAATATTCAAATACCTCGCGCACCTCTTTGCCTTCTTCCTCGGCACGCACGGTAACGGGCGTACCGTGACCATCGGACCCGGAGACCATGAGAACATGGTTGCCTTTGATCCGGTGGTAGCGGGCATAAATGTCGGCCGGCAAATAGGAGCCGGTGACGTTGCCCTGATGGATATCGGCATTGGCATAGGGCCAGGCGACGCAGACGAGTATGTGTTCTTTCATAAAATATCCTGTTTGTGTTTGCAAGAGAGCGTGAAACGTGAAGCGTGATGCGTGAAAAACCGCTTCTCACGTTTCACGTTTCACGTTTTACTCGTCATCTTCTTCAAATTCATCCTCGTCAAAATCATCGTCATCGACTTCTTCTTCGCTTAATTCGGTGAGCCATTCGGCCAACAGTTCAAAGTCGTCTTCGTTGATTTTCAGATAGGATTCGGGGGTCAATTTAAGCTTACGAAACTGAGGCTGACTTTCCATTTCGACCGATTCCACGGGGATGCCGTCTTCAGGGCCGATAGCGGTGGCATCTACATCTACCGGGAAGAAGTGCCAACTGCTGGCATCGGTTTTGTAGAAATACTCTTTGGGATCGGCCGTATAGCCATCGCCGGTAATGGTAGCCACAGCAAAAAAGGTTTTGGTGTCCACGCCGTAGTAGATGATACGATCCCCCTGCTTGATCGGCTCTTCTTCGCCAGCGGTGACGGCCACCACACGCTCGGCCCAGCCGGGAAAGGTGGGATCGCCATCAGCCATGACGGTGACGGCTTTGACATAATGGTTGACGTTGATGCCGCGCTGCTGCCGGGCCATACGGCTGGCCTGTTTGGCCTCCATCTCCGCTTCAATATTTTCCCAAATGCGGGCCTGAATGGCGATATTGAGTTCAGCCTCGCTGCCATCCTGGTAACGAACCGTCATTTTGGGTGGGTTTAGGGCCAGCACCTTGTATTGACCAATGCGATTGGCGTAAGTTCCATTGACTTCAAATGGCATTCTGTCTCTCTCCTCAAGTAATAAAGTGGCGAGGTGGCGAGGTAGCGAGGTGGCGAAGTCACTTTGCCACCTCGCCCCTTTGCAACCTTGCTACTCTTGTATCTGTACAAAACGGCCGTCTTCCCAAACGTGGGTTAAACGCCCATTATCGCCACAATCGCCGCGCACCAGGGCCGAACGGCCGTCCGTCAGGTCGAGGATGCGTGCCGCGCCCGCGCATTGGTCGGGAACGGCATGCAGGTCGATCTGGCCGGTAGCGCTGGTAAGCAGCCAGTGGCGTTGATTATCGGTGTCATGCAGCAGCAGGTCGGCACGGCCGTCATGGGTCAAATCGGCCGTGGCGGCAATGGTCAGCCGGGCCGGGCCGTCGCCGCTGCGATTGGTTGGCCCTTGCTGCCACAGCAAACGGGTGCCGCCCGCCTCGGTGGGGGCAAGCAGAGCCAGTTGGGTCAGGTGAGCCTGCCGGGCACGGCCGTACCAGGTGATAAACAGTTCGTTACGGCCGTCGCCGGTCATATCCAGCCAGCCCCATTCACTCTGGCGTGGCTGGCTCTGTTGCAGCCAGTGGCGCTGGAAGCGGACCAACTGCTGCGGCTGGCGCGGGTCGAGTTGAGCCAGCAGGTCGGCCGCCGGCCCTTTGGCCCCCAATGCCTGCGGCTCGACCGCGCCCTGTTCAATAACCGTTTCCTGGCCAATAGCGGCGTTGGGTTGATCGGGATGAGGGAAATAGACGGCACCGGCATCGGCCACGACCGGCTGATTACAGCCATATTGCAGGGCCAATCCTTGATTTTCGCTTTGCAGGCCGATGGTGGCAGAACGGCCGTTACCGTCACGCAGCAGGGTCACATCCGGGTAGAGGAAAATGATATCGCTGCTGCCTTCAAACAACTGGACGGCAAAGGTGATATGTTGCCCGCTGTCCGGTTCAACCCCATAGCGCGGAACGCGCTCCCATTCAATGACAAAAACGCGGTCGGGAGCCGTGCCGTGAACGGCCGTTTTCAAATAACCCTCAACCGTCAGGTCCAGATCATCCCAATAAGGAGCGATCATGTCGCCCATGCCGGCGACCGGACCATCGTCCAAACAGCGGTTGGCAAAGGCCGGATTCTGGCTGCCAAATTGCAGCGTGCCATTACTGCTGGCCGTTACCTGTGTATAGACGGTCCCGTAAAACGTAAAAGGAAAGGGCAAATCGAGGCTGACCACGGCATCATCGGCATAAAGCATCGTGTCGATTTGGCCGGAAATATAAGCAAAGCCATCCCCACTGGCGCAGACGTAACCATACTGATCAGGACCGGGACAGAGGGTAACGGCCGGGCCATAATCGGCCAGCGTCGGCCGGCGCAGGAAGAAAAAGAGGGCCACAAGCAGCGTGATTACCAGGAGTATGAACAATAAAGGACGAATTCGGCTTTGCATGGCGCAAAGTGTAACGCAAGGTGTGGGGGAGGGCAAGGGGAGTTAACAGTTGATAGTTAACAGTTGATAGTTAATAGTTAATTATCAACTGTCAACTGTCGTAGAGCAAATAGACAGGTCAGCAATATAGCCAGGCTGATCAGTTGGATGAGGCGATAACCGTCGCCGGTAAGCAGGGCATCATCACGGAAGGCTTCGACAAAGAGACGGCCGGCACTGTAAACGGCCGTTGTCACCAGGAACAACTGGCCTTCAAAACGGCGGCGGATTAACAGCCGCCACCAGACGGCCAGCGCCAGCAGGCCGGCCAACAGTTCATACACCTGCACCGGGTGGCGCTGTAACCCAAATTGGGTGATGGCCCAGGGAACGGCCGTGACGGTGCCAAAGCCCCCCCAACTCAAAAGGTCGGCCAGGCTAATGGCCATTAGTCCTACAATCAGCGTTGGAACCAGGGCATCAAGCGTGGACAGGGGGGGGAGTTGGTGAAAACGGCCGTAGAAAAAGGCGGCCAGCCCCCCAATAACCACCCCCACCAGTGGCAGATAGCCCGTATGCAGCGGCCAGATAATCCCCAACCAATCCTGCTCGTAC
>JAWOIM010000318.1:0-5755 GCA_046484685.1 Chloroflexota bacterium
CCGGTAATCATGAATGTGATGGGGTTTGTTATGACCTATGATGTCTTAGTCACCAGAGAGAAAAACCAGCATTATAAAGCACGTGTCTTGTTGCTGCCGGAAATTGTGGCAACAGGCAGCAGCGAAGCGGAAGTGCTGGAGCAGGTGAAAACAGCCATTACCGATTTGCGTACCAGCAGCCGCATTGTGCAGGTAGATGTACCCGCCTTGACCGGGGCGGATGAAGACCCCTGGCTGCGCTACGCTGGTATGTGGGCTGATGATCCTGACTGGGACTTATTTCAGGCTGAGATAGATGCCTATCGCCAGGCTATCGACGACTCGCAAGTGGACATCCCTTAGTCATGCTGTACATTCTCGATACGGACCACGTTTCCTTACTGCAACGTGGACAAGAACCTATTATTGCGAACCTATCTCGCGTCGGTTTGGCCTATCGGGCGGTTACAATTGTGACTGTAGCCGAACAAGTGCAAGGACGCCTGGCTATGGTGCGTCGTGCCCGCACAGAGGCCGCAGCCGGCCGTGCTTTTGCCAATCTGCAAACTACAACAACCTTTTATGAGTCGATTCGGGTGCTGCCGTATGATGAAGAGGCACAGTTGAGGTTTAATCAGCTACGGCAGCAAAAGATTCGTATTGGCACCCAGGATTTACGGATCGCCGCTATTGCTTTGAGTTATGGTGCTACGATAGTCACTCGCAATACACTCGATTTTGAGCGTGTTCCGGGCTTAAAACTGACTGATTGGTCCTTTTAGCCTGAAAAATCCGTTCCTTCCCGTAATCCGCTGTACTCACTCACGAACTGTTCTTTGAACCGCTGGAAGTAGCCCATTACCTGGGTAGGGGCGGGAGAGGCGGGCCACGATCCCGGCGCTCACCAAGGAGGTCTGCCCCGCCTCTCTCGCCCTGGATGCGGGCCAAACAGGGCGAGACGGCGCGGACGGGGATTGATTGGTTGTGGCCAGGATGATTTCCGCGCCGTCCCGCCCGCACTGTGTTGATCTGTCCTTGCGCACGAAGTTTTTAACGCTTAGCCTTATCAAAGGGAGGAATCTTTTTACCTGCTGCGCCAACCGCAATCGTCGCCGGAAGGATTTCTCCCTCCGGTCGAAATGACAGTGGCCAGTGGCTTGTAGTGCATAACGTGCCCTTATTGAACTGTATCGAATTTATACTTTTGCGTTTCCCTCGTCACGTTGCAGATAAATTGTGTTTTGTTCCCCAAAATGGGCTATAATTTCCACCAGTCATCCAGAAATCTATTGCACAGCAAACAGTGGCCAGAATAATGTCGCTACAACCACAATCTGACCTATTAGCCCAAATCCGGGATCTGATTCACCAATACTTTGATCTGTCCGAGTTTCGCGATCTCTGTAATCGGCTGGGAATTAGCTATTACGATTTGCCCGGCGAGAATTTGCCTGACCGTATGTGGGAACTGGTGCTGCGTGTCAATCGGGAAGGTCGTTTAGATTACCTCCTCAGCCTTTGTGCCCATTTACGTCCCAATGTGGCCTGGCCGGAACTGGCCCAGCATGATCAGCATGACCAGTGGCAAAGCCAGAGAAAGATTGTTTACGAAAGTCAGCGCCGTTTACTAGTTTGGGGCTTGAGTGGTGGGATTTTATTAAGCTTGTTTGTTTTATTTTTTATTTTCCGTTCCGTTAGTAACGGGATTGGCAACCTGGAAGGAATAGCTAGTATGCCGTTACGGGAAGGGGGCAAAACGCCAGCCGAAACGACATCGGATACGTCAATTGTGGAACCAATACCGATACCAATGATACCACCTGCTCCTGATTTCTATATCCCACCGTCTAGTGGCCAATTGGGCGATGAATGGGAGCGACCACAGGATGGAATGGTAATGGTCTATGTGCCACTGCCCGGTGAGTCGTTTGAGCTAAAAAGTGGTGCAGATGTCCCTACTCAGGAATTTTGGATTGATAAACATACAGTGACCAATGCTCAATATCAGTTATGTGTAAATGAGGGTGATTGTCAGCCATCACTTTTTGCCAATAACGATGGCTTCAATGGGGATAATTATCCAGTGATAGGGATTTCCTGGTTTGACGCAACTAATTATGTGACCTGGTTAAATAAATCTGTGCCTATAGAATCAGAGTGGATCTATTATCTGCCGACTGAGGGGGAATGGGAGTATGCAGCCGCTGGTGAAGCTGGCGCAGTTTATCCCTGGGGTAACGAAGAGATCAACTGTGAGCTGGCTAATTATGATTATTGTGTTGACAGCACATCGGAGTTGGGCAGTTATCCTGATGGGGCGAGTTGGGTAGGGGCACTAGATATGGCAGGTAATGTATGGGAATGGACCAATTCAAGGTACGAGGAAGATCCTCAACACTCTCGCGTCAAGCGCGGTGGTTCTTGGAACCACTTGGGTATCCTTGCTCGCACTGATACCCGACAATTCGATGATTCACGCAACTACGTGAACTCCAACGGTCTTCGGATTGTAGTGCGTCGCTTATCTAATTTAATCCCAATCGCTGAACTCTGTCCGGCCTGTGAACAACCTTCATTGAGCATGGCAGAATAAGAAATTGAATTGTTTGGTTTTTGAGTAAACACATATGATCGTACGATCTGTGATTCCGAGGGCGCTGGCTGAGGAATCTTTCGATCTGGTGCACCTCCCAGAATCGTTGTCGGAAAGATTTCTCCCTCCGGTCGAAATGACAATGGCGCGGCTGGACTCGTCAGACTACAAAAGTCTGCCAGACTTTTGTAGTCTTAGGGCAACAGTGTCGTAGGTGATCAGGAGGGATTCTTTTTTCTGCTCACCGGCCGGATCGTTGGGGAAGACGAGGGGGAAGGTGCCGAGGATGTGGGCGAAGTCGGCGCGGCTGAGGCCGTAGAGGTGGGCGCTGATGGCGTCTAGTTCGTCGCGGAGCTGCTGGCGCTGGCTGGGATCGGTGGCCGCCTGGCTTTCGTCCCAGGGGGTGGCCATGACGCTTTGCCAGAGATCGGCGAAGGCGGCGCTGGTGCAGGTGAGCCGGGCCGCACGGGGGACGATGGCATCAAAGTAGGGGTTGTCAGACATAATGTGGGGAACTGGTAGCTGGTAAAGATAGAAAATATTTACGTTATTCGTTATCTTCGTTCGCAAGACCAAATCCAAAACATAGCTGTTGAACAATGAAACTAAACAAAGAGCATCAGATAACGAGTCCATTTCTGGTATTACAAGCAAAGAGTTACCAGCTCCGACTTGACCAGGCAGTATTGTGGAAATCAACGTTCTCTCATTTGTATTCGCAGCGATTGCTCTAATACTTGGTCGATAGTGATTGTGGCGTAAGCTATGAGGTTCAATCCAAAATCGAGGTGTGGAAAAATAAGCATCAAATTGATGAATCATTTTCCCTTCATAGAGAGGAACTCCTTTCTCTATTTGGTTAAATAAGCCCCTCGCGCTTGTCATATGAAATTCTGTTGTAATTGACACTCCCCACCCTTTGTCATCTCCTAACAAGGGCCAATTGTCGTAGATTTTTTCAATGATTTCATAATCTTTTTGAGAGTGAAACTCCATGATGCTTAAGCTATCAGGACTAAAACGAACAATTGATTCGCTTTGAACATAAATCAGATTTGTTCTTTCCGCCTTAATGCGCTGAATTTCGCTGCGGTAAAAGTCGGCCAGGACCTGGTAGGCGTAAATCAGAAAAGAGCCGCTGCCGCAAGCCGGGTCAATCAGGCGTAGCGTCTGAATGTCGACGGCCGTTTTGCGCCGTTCGCCGGGCAGGGGGTCGCCCTCAGGACGGCCGTTGGCGGTGGCGTAGAGGTAGCGGCCCAGGCTGTTGTCTACCAGATAGCGTACAATGACCTGGGGAGTGTAGTAGCTGCCCTGTTTTTTGCGCGTTTCCAGGTTATCGGCCGTTTCGATCCGGTTGCGGCCGGCGACATGGTTGAGGACCAGCGTCTTGCCCAGATATTGCTCATAGGTGTTGCCCATGATGTCGGGCGTCATGGCCCGGTAGCGGGCTTCGTACAGCTTGCGGACCAGGCCGTTGAGCGTCTCGTCGGAAAATCTGGCCTGATCGGCCGGGTGCGGCGCAAAGAGGGCCGAATTGTGGTAATGGTCGAACTGCTCGTACAAAACGCGCAAGGAGTCAGAGAGGGGCAGGGTGTAGGGGTTTTTCTCGCGCAGCTCCTGAATGCTCAGCAGGGTGCCGGAGGGGATGACCAGATGGTCTTCGGCAAAGCGGACCACCACCAGCCGGTCCAGCACGCGTTGGACCACAGCCCGCAGTTCGGCCAGCCGTACCTGCCCCTTGTCGTCGAAGGCCCAGGGATTTTGAGACGGCCGTTCCAGCACGTCTTGGGCCAGTCGCTGCCGCCAATGGTTAATGAAGTCGAGGTAGGTGGCGTCTACGTCTTCGCGGTGGCGCTGGTTGCTCAGGTCGTCGAGACGGCCGTTGAGCACATTTTCATACGACAGCAGCCAGAACAGGTCGAAATCGTCCAGATAGGCGCGGGGTTCTTCAAAGGATAGAACCAGCCAGTCGCGCCGGGCGTTGAAGAGGCGCAGCTTTTCAAAGTTGGTCAGAATGGCCCAGGTGCCGCCGTTCTGGAAGGCATAGTTGATCGCCTGCTGCTCTTGCGCGGTACGGTCAACGGCCATGCCGGGCAGGGCCAACTGGCCGGGCGTGACCACGCCGGCCATTGTTTTGCGGGCTTGTCTTAACGTTTGGATGGTGCCAAAGCGTTTGGCCTCGACAAAGACAACGCCGCCGCTTTCGGGGATGAGGGTCATATCGGGGCGACCGGCGTAGGTGTTGAGTTCGTATTTGTAGCGGGCGGGGTCTTTGATGGGCCAGCCGAGAACGGCCAGCAGGGGGTCGATGAACTGGTGGACGACGTTGGCTTCGGACGTGGTTTTGCGCTCGCTGTCGTTCAGCGTGCGGTATTTGTCGATAAGCTGTTTGATTTGTTGCTGGGCCTGGTTCTTTGTTGTCACGGGCTAAGGATAGCACAGGGGAAACGGCCGTGCAATTGGGTCTGCCCGGCGCAACCAATCAAGACAGGGGCTGCCAGCCGGCCGAGACCCAATTACGTTTCACTAAACGACACGGCCGTTACCTACGCCACCACTGCCACAGCAACAACCCCACCCCGGCCAGCCCCGCCGCCAGCGCAGCCAGGCGGCCCGCGCCGCTGCCGCTCGACTTCACCCCTTTGGCCTGCACCGGAATCTGGGCCAGCTTGGCCCCCGTTTCCGCCTGGAGTTGGGCAAACCGGGCCGGGTCGGCCTTCAGTTCGGCCGCCAGCCGCCGCTTTTCGGCGTACTGCGCTTCGGTGACCACCTCGTCAAAAGAGCGCAGGTCGGCTATCTGGAACTGGTGCTTTTTGAAGAGGCGGTAGATTTCCTTGACCCGGTCCACGGAGATGTTGCGGCCCAGGGTGTAATCTTCAAAACGGCCGTCCATGGCCAGCAGCGCCGTTTCCGCCAGGCAGGCATAGGCCGTCTTGGGCGGCAGGCCGATGTCATAACCAAAATCAATGTCGCCCGGAATCAGCACCTCGCCGCTCTCGATGACCAGCACGTCCGGGCGCAGGGCCGCTTCGGCCGGGCTGATGTCGGGCGGGCGGGCCACGTCACAGATGACCGCGCCCGGTTTGCATTTGGTGATGTCCACAATGCGTTGGCCAAAGGCAGAGGTGGCCGTCACGATAAGGTCACATTCCCCAATCAGCTCGTCAGGGCGGGTGGCAATGG
>JAWOIM010000464.1:0-16208 GCA_046484685.1 Chloroflexota bacterium
CTGTGGTGGCGGTGGCTGTTGCCGTCGCTTGGCCGGTAGCTGTGGCTGTGGGGGTAGCTGTGGCCTGACTGGCTATATAAGTAGCTGTTGCCGGTGGGTAAGTGGCGGTGGGCGTGGCTGCCGGATCGGCCGTGGCTGTGGGCGTATAAGTATCGGCCTCAGCTACCGAGGTGGCGGCGGGCTGCGCCGGCGGTGGGGGGACGGCCGCTACCAGGACTCCTTCCGCATTTTCGGCCGTGGAGAATTGGTGACCACCGGAAACCCAGCACTCCCCACTGCCGCCGGGACACTCAATTTTCCACCAGGTGCGGGCCGGATTGCTGCCCAGGATGCGGGCGCTGTTACCGGCCCGTAAGGCCCCGACCACACTATAAATGGTACCTGGGCCCCGCCGTACGTTAAGGTCAACATTAGCCGTGACCGTTGGTTCTCCCGGCTGGGCCTGAGGCACGTCCAGGTCGGGTAAATCTTCCGGGGCTTCTTCTTCCGGTTCCGGCTCCGGATCGGGGGTAGGGGTGGCCACCACCACGACCGTTTCGACGATGACTTCCTGTTCTTCGACGGCCGGTTCGACCTCGCCACCGACAGCGGCACAGGCGGCGTTTAGACAAAATAACAAGATCACAATAAGATAAATAGGCACACGTTTCATTAAGTTACTCTCCATTCTGTTTGGGTTCAGTGTTCAGTATGCAGTGGATAGGTTACTGATTACCGGTTACTGAATACTGATTACCGAATACGGTACGCGAAGCGATCGCGCAGCAACATTACCGGTTACTGTTTACGAATCACCACCAGGCTCATACCTAAGTAATGGCCGCAGTGTACTATGGGGTTGTCGTTTGTTTCTCGTAATGGGGTAGAAAAAGGGGGAACTATTGTGACAGAGAAGGGGGAGTGAGAAGTAGAAAGTAAGAAGTAAGAAGTGAGATGTGCTACTTCCTACATCTCACTTCTTACTTTTGATTATAGTTTGGGTCGCACCAGGAGCAACGGCCGTTTGGTGCGATTCAACACACCCGACGAGACGCTGCCATAAAAGACCTGGGCCAGACCGGAACGGCCGTGGCTGGTCATGGCGATCAGATTGGCGTCAATCGACTCGGCCACATGAACGATACTTTCCACCGGTCTACCTTGCAGCAGGACGGCATGGGTATCCAGCCCTTTGGCCCGCAACTTTTCCCGCTTTGCCACCAGGTATTGGCGAGCTTGCTCAAAGCGTTCTGCTTCCTGCTCGCGGCTTAGCTCTTTCATGACCGAGGTATGCTCGCCGGTCGGTTTAGACTGGCCGTCGGTAGTCGCTTCGTCCACGTCATACATAACGGCCGTTTGGTAAGCCGTCGTCACCACTCTCACCAGCGTCACCGAGGCATCATACAGTTGGGCCACGCTCTCCACATGGGGCAAAATTGCCTCTGCATGTTTCGAGCCGTCCAGCGCCACCAGGATTTGATTGTTGGCTTCCTGGTCGGCCGGTGTTTCTTCGTGGACCATCAGCAACGGCCGTTTCACCCGATTCAGCACCCCGGCAGCCACGCTACCATAGACCACCTGCGCCAGACCGGTCCGACCCTGGCTGCTCATGGCAATCAGGTCCGCCCCGCTCTCGTCGGCCGCCCGGATTATGCCGTCAATGGGCGGCCCCCACATCAAAATCATACCCGCCGACAGCCCCTTCGCTTCAAAGCGAGCCACCATTTGCGTCAGATAATCCTGCGCCCGCTCACCTTGGGCCGAATCATATTCATACTTCGGCGGCGCGTGCGGGTCCAGCACAAAGCTCTGCCTGGTTGGTTCCACCACTCGTGTAAAAACCACCTGCGCCTGCTCATGACTGGCCAGATTCTCCACATGAGGCAGAATCGTCTCCGCCCGTTCCGAGCCGTCTAAAGGAACTAAAATTGTTTTGTAATACATGTAATACCCTCCATAGAAATCACGAATTATGAATTACGAATTCACAATTCATAATTAGTCTGCCTGCGCCGGGATGACCGGAAGTGGCACGTCTTCACCTTCCTGCGCCGCCTCCGCCAGATCCTTCATACGCTCTTTGAACTCGTCTGTTTCCATGATACCCAGGTCTCGCTCCATGCCTTTGTACAGACTGTAACACATGACGAGCAATACCAGGGCAAACGGCAGCCCGGTGGTGATAGAGGCAGTTTGTAATGCCTCCAGACCACCACCCCAAAGCAAGACACCTGCCACGGCACCCTCTGTCATGGCCCAAAAAATGCGCTGCGGCACGGGTGCATCCAGCTTACCGCCCGATGTCAGATGGTCAATCACCAGGGAACCGGAGTCCGACGAAGTGACAAAGAATGTTGTCACCAGCAGCACACCGGCAATCGATGTAAGGGCCACCAGCGGCAGATTGTTCAACATAACAAAAAGAGCCGTGGAGACATTAGCATTGACGGCGTCGGCGATGCTGGCCAATCCGTTTAGTTCCAGGTAGAGGGCCGTGCCGCCAAAGGTGGACATCCAGAAGAAAGAAAGAATGGACGGGATAATCATGACACCCAGAATGAACTCACGCACGGTGCGCCCTTTAGAAATGCGGGCAATAAACATGCCTACAAAGGGTGACCAGGCAATCCACCAGCCCCAGTAGAAAATTGTCCAACCGCCTTGCCAGCCCGTTGCTTCATATGATTCTGTCCAGAAGCTCAGTTCGGGCAAGATGGTCAGATAATAGCCCACATTTTGCACAAAGGAGTCCAGGATAAACAGGGTTGGACCAACAATCAGGACAAAAAGCAGGAACAGGGCGGCGATGCGAATATTCAACTCACTTAGACGCCGCACCCCACCATCCAAACCGGCCGC
Organism: Chloroflexota bacterium; assembly: GCA_046484685.1. Lineage (GTDB taxonomy): Bacteria > Chloroflexota > Anaerolineae > Promineifilales > Promineifilaceae > SLGK01. The sequence goes on from JAWOIM010000464.1 coordinate 2,839, forward strand.
GACCGATAGTGTGGCAAAAAGCGTGATGATGGCAATCAGCCCTATCTGGACTCCGGTCACGTCAGGGATGGTAAAGGGGAGAAATTCGGCCGACAGAAAGCTAAGGCCAGAGTTGATTTGCTGCACGCCCAGTCCCAGTGAGGTGGCCAGACCGAACAAGGTGGCCAATACCGACAAAATATCAATGATATGGCCAGGCCATCCATAAATCCGTTCTCCCAGGATAGGCCAGAAGACAGAGCGAATGGTGAGGGGCAGTCCTCTGTTAAAGGCAAAAAAAGCCAGCGCCAACCCTACCAGGGCATAAATAGCCCAGGGATGAATGCCCCAATGGAAGAAGGTCAGCCCCATCGCCAGTTGGGCTGCTTCTGGCGTGGCGGCTGCCGGCCCAAAGGGAGGAAACAGGTAATGGAACATTGGCTCGGCCACGCTCCAGAACATCAAGCCTATACCCATGCCGGCACTAATAAGCATGGCATACCAGGCGAAGTTACTAAACTCTGTTTCAGCATGGATGCCGCCAATGCGCAGCTTGCCAAAGCGGCTAAAGGCGAAATAGAGCATGAAGGCGATAAATACGTTGGCCGCCAGGATATAGAACCAGCCGGCCGTATCGGCTATCGCTGCCTGAACCTGCCCAAACACAGTCTGTGCCTGTTCCTGAAAGAGGATGGTTAGCGCGATGAAGATAATGATTAGGGGGCCGGAGATAAAAAATACTTGCGGATGGATATCAAAGCCAAAACGTTCGATATTGGTGTCGCCGGGCTTGCGACCTGTTTTGGCGTGGAACAGTTCTACCTGTAGCCCTCTTGGCATTTCATTTTTAGCCATGGGTTCCTCCTCTGGGAATGTAGACCAAGCATCGCTGCGTGACCGCGCAAACGAAATCTACTCTTAAAATGAGATGGAGAACGAGTACAGATGATGGGCAATGTGTGTAGAATGCTTCGCCCTCCGTCTTAATCGGTCACTTAAGCTGTTGGGTTGTTACTGACAATGGAATCTGATTGGTGACAATAGGGTATGACTGACAATGGGGTCGGGAGAACGGCGCAGGCCGCGAGTGCAGCCCGCTGCAGCTACCTGAAAACAGTTACATCAAACATTATGGGTTTTCCTCCTTAAGTGATCACCTTTTCTGCCTGGGCCAACGTATCGTAGTTGATATATCAGCTTTTGTCCAGATTTGGGGGACTTCAGGATTTCGGCTCTTTCAGATCTTACGGGATCTGACGCGAAACGTGATGCGCGAAACGTGATGGGCTTCACAAACTCTGGTCACGTTTCACGCATAGAGTCACTTTTTACTACTTACTTTTTACTAAAAACTGCCTACTGGCGGCGGCGGGTGGGGAAGGTATGCCCCGCTTCGGTGAGGGCCTGCACGTCGCGCAGAATGGTACGCCGGCTGACGCCCAAAGCCTGGGCCAGGTCGCTGTCGGTAGCCACGGCTCCCTGGGCCTGGGCCTGTACCACCAGCCGCAGCAGCACGTGGCGGCGGCGCTCGGTGCTGTGGGTAGGAAGCGACTCGTCTTGAGGCTGGGCGAGGGTCCAGGTGACATTGACATAATCGTCAGGGGTGAGTTTGCGTCCCAAGGGCACATCGCTGGCAACCAGGGAGACGGTCTCTTGCCGGGTGTGGCTCTCCACGGCCGTTTTTATCTGGCGATGCAGCGGCATCTGCTCAAAATGGTGTTTCTGCGTTGGCGTGAGGGAAACGGCCGTTTCCTGCACACCTTCTTCTGCCTGCCGCAGGTAAGAAATGGCCCTGTCGTTTTGTCGCAGAGCCACATAAACTCGATAGGCGGCATAATAGACAAATTTTCGGGTATGGACACTGTCTTCTGGTTGCAAGATGGCCAGAGCTTCGTCGATAGTTGCCTGTCCCTCCTCCATTTGTTTCAGCGCAATCTGAGCCAGGGCCAGCCCGGCCAATGCATCCAGCAGGCGCAGCCGGTCATCCAACTCACGCCAGATGGCGGCGGCGGTGAGCAAAACGGCCGCTGCTTCTTGATACCGTGCCTCATCCAGCAGCGTCATACCGCGCCCGTTGAGGGAATGGCCTTCACCACTGCGATACCCATGCGCCCGGTTAATTTGTAACGCCTCATTAAAACAGGCCAATGCCGTCGTAAACTCTTGCTGGCCGCGCCGGGCCTGGCCCAGGTTGTTGAGTGTCATCGAAATGCCGCGCGGGGCTTGCATCTGTCTAGGAATAGTGACGGCTTCTTCGTATCGGGCCACGGCCGTTTCACAATCCCCCAATTCCAGCGCAATATTGCCCAGGTTAACCAAGTGGGTCCATTCCCCATACCGATCCTGTACCTGACGGGCAATAGCCAGACAGCGCTCATGGATGGCCTGCGCCTGGTCGTACTGGCCCAGATAACGAGAGGCCAGGGCCAGACCATTCAAGGCACGGGCTTCATAGACGGTGGCCCCCAGGTGGCGAAACTGAGTTGCGGCCTGCCGGTGCTGGGCGGCGGCCACCTGATAATCACCTGCCTCAAAGCGCAAATTAGCCAGTTTATCCAGGGCCGAGGCTTGGCCTAAGTCATCACCGGCTGCCCGGTAATGGGCCAATGCTTCTTCTACCCAGCGCCGGCAGGCCTGGGAATCTCCCTGATTGCGGGCGATGCGGGCCAGCGTTTCCAACAGGCGAGCTTCCATGTCATCCCCGGCGACTGGCTCCTGGCGGATAAGCTTGAGACCGGCCTCGGCCTGGGTTTGGGCCTCGTCCTGCCGGCCGATCATCCAGGCAATATTGGCACTGTAGAAGTAGGCTTTGGCCTGCTGGGGGACTGTGCTATGCTGTTGGCTCCAGGTTAACAGCAATTGGGCGTCGGTCGTTACTTCTTCATGACGGGCCAGGGAGATGGCGGCTTGAATACGGCCGTTTATGGCCTGCTGCCATAAGTCCTTGTCTGTTTGTTCCCCCAAAGCCGTCAGGGCCTGGCTGAAATAGGTTAGGGCAGCCTGCTGGTTAAATGCGGCGGCGGCCGCCTGGCCGGCCTGGACGGCGAATTGGGCAATGGTCGCCGGGTCGTCAAGTTGTTGGGCATGGCGCAGGCAGACGAGCGGGTCGGGCTGCGGGCTGCGGCTCAGGTGAGCCAGGATTTGCCGGTGCAGGCTTTGCCGCCGCTCCGGCGGTGTATCATGGTAGATGCAGGCTCGCAGCGTATCGTGGGCAAAACGGTAGCTCTCCTTTTCCAGGATGAGCAGCCCCTCTTGTTCCATCTCTCCGGCCAGCGTGGGTAGTTCGGCGGTTGGAATCTGATCTAAAACAGTGGTCCAGGTAGCGTAATCAAATTGGTAGCCGATGACGGCCGCCGCTTGTAGGGCCAGTAGACTGGTGGCGGGTAGATTATTGAGCCGTTTTTGCAGCAGTTGGGTTAAAGACGGCCGGTCCGCCAGTTCCGGCCATTTATCTTCACTTAACAACGTTTGTACAAAGAGCGGGTTGCCGCCGCTGGCCTGATGCAGTTGGCGTAATTGTTCTGGGGAAACATCGGCTTCTTGTGCCGCCGCCAGTTCGGCCAGAGCGGTGGGGGATAGGCCCTCAAGATGGATTAGCGGCCGTCCCTGCCGGTCCCACGTTTCTAATCGGGTCCAGGCAGCTTCCTGGTTACGCAAACTTTCGCTGCGCCCGCTAATGACCAACAGCAGCTTGGCCTGGCTCAGGGTTGGTTGCAGCGCGTCGAGCAGCGACCAGAGGCCGGGGTCGCCCCATTGCACATCGTCGAGCAGAATGAGATGAGGGGCGATTTCTTGTAGTCCCAGCAAAACACGGCCAATGGCTGGCGGCAGTTGCTTATGGGCGTCTTCTAAGCTGGACGGAACGGGCAGTTTTAGTGTCTCACTCAGGCCGGGAATCAAGTTGGCTACCAGAGAGAGCCAAAAAGGCTCGACCAGTTGCTTAAGCTGCTGCCAGCGGGGGCGAGGTACGGCCGTCAAAGCCTGGGTCAACGGCGCGTAAGTAGCAGATAGGGTAAACTCTTCGCTTTGGCCCCACAATATGCGCCAGCCGCGCCATTCGGCCGCTTTGACCAGCTCTTGCAGCAGGCGAGTTTTGCCCATGCCCGCTTCGCCCAATACCACCGCCAGCCCGCCTTGCCCCTGCCGTGCCTGGTCCAGATGGGTCAATAGTTGGGTGCGCTCGGCGGCCCGGCCGATGAAGGGGGCGGGATGGGTGCGGCTGCCGGCGCGCCGGCTTTGCTGCCAATCCCGCTCCATTTGTTCGGCCAGGTGACGGGTGGAGGCGGCCGGGCGCACATCCATTTCCTCGGTCAGAAAGCCAACCAATTTCTCATAGACGTCCAGGGCCTCGGCCAGGCGGCCTAATCCGGCCAGGCAGCGCATCAGGCCCCGGTAGCCGTCTTCGCGCAGGGGATCTTGGTGAATGAGCTGCTGGTAATAAGTGCGGGCCTGGGTGAAACGGCCGTCTGCTTCCGCGTTCTCCGCCAGACGATCCAGGCAGGTCAGATACCGTTCCCGCAGCCGAACCTGGGCCGGCAAAGCCCAATCTTCATACAGTTCGGGCAGAAAGTCTCCTTTGTAAAGTGTGGCGGCTTGTTCCCAGGCGGTTAGGTTATCGCTCTGGCTCAGTTGCTCAAATTGCCAGGCATCCACCCACAATCCTTCATCAATGAGCAGGCTTAGCCGCTCCCGGTCCACCAGCAGCCACTCCTCACCAATCGTCTGGCGCAGCCGGTAGAGTGTATCAGACAGTTGGCGGCGAGACTGGGCCGGTTCGTTCCCCGGCCAGAGGGCCTCGGCAACCAGTTCGCGGGGCTGAGGCGTGTCGGGGTAAACCAGCAGGTAAGCCAGCAGGCTAAGGGCTTTGCCTCCAATCGTAATGGTTGGTCCGTCTCCCACTTTCAGGCGTAGTGAACCGAAAGCCCAAATGCGACGGGTCAAGGATGGGGCTGTCGTGTTGTTCATATACCTTAGTATAGCCGAACTAACAAGCAGATGGAAGACGTGGGCACAGCCAACGGCGTATTTTTAGCCATGATGGGCAAATAGGTGACATCTAACTGTCATACATGGTGATCTTTGTCAATTGACAAGTTAAAACAAGCCTGCTAAATTATTGCCGCCTTAGCTAATCAGCTATGTTTTGGTTCTATATCGTGCAAAGTTTAACGAGGCCCAGGAGCAAGCGATCGCTCATAGGATGGATATAGTAGGAGGAGATAAAATGTCCCATTACTCAAGAATTAGAATAGCTACTCTGTTATTATTAATGACGCTGACCTTTCTGGCAGCGTCATTAAGCGTAATGGCTGCTTCAATGGAAGGGCCGGGACATGTAGCCGGCCAGGAAATACGGGCTGACACAGCGGGACCGGACGCTGTAACAACTACGTCCTTTGTGTCTGGTCTGGCTTATGTGGCCATGTCCAACAGCAATGAGGTGGCAATGATCGATACGGTCAGCCACAGTTATGTAGGGCTTATTGATGTCGGTAGCAGCGGGTGCTTTTTTCCCTGGCGGGTAGCCATGTCTCCCGATACGGCTTACGTTTACGTGAGTTGCTACAATTCTAGCACTAGCAATGTCGTCGTCATTGATACTGGTGACAATACCGTTTTGACCCATATCAGCGGCATCCCTGATGCAGCCGATATTACCTTTGTCCAGGGTGGTATTTATGCTATGGTTGGCAGCCGTTGGTATAATCAGGTAAAGGTAATTGAGACCGCCACACACACTATTGTTGACACTATCTCCACACCTGGCGCTACCCGCAGCCTGGCGGTCCATCCCTTTGCCGATGTTGTTTATGTTACGAGCACCAATGGCAGCATTTTAGCGATCAACACGAATACGTTCACTATTGAAGACACCATTTCAGTTGGTGGTGATCCGTGGGATGTAGTTGTATCGTCTGATGGCCAGTTGGTGTTTGCTGGTGATCGTGGGGGTGGTGGTCTCCACATCATCGATACTGCGACGAATGATCTGGTTACCACCATCACCGGTGTTGGCGAGTTAACCGGTCTGGCCCTGACCCCAGACGGCCAGAAGCTGTTTGCCGGTGGGTTATACAACGGCGTACATGTATTTGATATTGCCACTTTATCCTACGAAACATTAATTTCAGTGCCGGGGCCGGTCTGGGATACGGCCGTTACTTGTGATGGGACCGAGGTCTACGTTAGCAATAGGACCAGCACTGTTCGGGCTATCGACACTGGCAGCTATGACGTTCTGGCCGCAATTGTGGTTGGTGGTACTTGGGCACGTGGGATTGCTATCTGTCCCGAGCTTGCATTGAGCGGTGTGGTCCTTTCCCCCCATATACAAACCAATACAGCGGCGTTGGGCGAAACGGCGATTCACCAGTTGACCCTCTTCAATACATCAGACCTGACTGATAGTTACGATATTGAGCTGGATGGCTTTGCATGGGATACGGCCGTTTCAACAGCACAAGTTGGTCCACTACTGCCCGGTGAGCAAATTACCTTTACCGTTAGCGTGACTGTACCAACATCTGCCGACTGGTATGATACAGACAACGTTACCCTGCTGGCCACCTCCGTGACCAGCCCGACCGTATACTCCGCCACAGCCATACTTACCACAGAGGCGTTTGCTCCACCGACTATCGGGGTTGCGCCAGAGTCGCTGGCAAGTACACAATTAGTCAACGAAATTGTTACGCAAACCCTGGTTATCAGTAACAGCAATAGCGTCACTTTGACGTTTGGCATCAACGCCGAGCCAGCCTCTGGTATGCTATTGGAGGCGCACTCAGTGAGCAACGAGGGGTCGGCTGGCCTCAATTCCTTACCGATGTGGCCGGCACGGGGAGAGACACAGCAATCTCAGGTTAGAAAAAGCCCTATCGCATTCTCAAACACCGCCACCCCCCCATACTTGCCGGTGATTATTACCGATCCCCTAGGAGATGGTGGTCCGGCTGATGCAATTAGCGTAGCGGCTGCCAGTACCGGCACCGATATGTATATGCGTATCACATTTGCCCCTGGCGTCATACCCACCAACGTATATGGAATGGTATATCTGGATACAGACCGGAATCCGGCCACAGGTAGACTGCCCAGCAGCCATTTTGGAATCCCGGCGCAGGATACAATTGGATTTGATTACTATGTTAACCTGATTAGTAGCCTACTTGGTGTCTACACAGCCAATGGAACTTATGTTGGTCCAGTTTCTGTCACCTACTCGGCCGATAGCATCGAGTTTGCCGTTCCCCTCAGCTTATTGGGCGATGACGATGGTTTCATCGATGTCAATATGGTCCTGGGTGATTCCTCTGGACAAACAGAATGGGTTCCCGACGCCGGTCACGGCACGATTCTAGGAGCGGACATTGGTTGGCTAACGACTAATCCTGTTACCGGTACGCTGCTAAGCAATAGTTCCCTTTCGGTTGAAGTTGCTTTTGACAGTACTAATCTACAGCCGGGTGAGTACAACGCTTTTCTGAATGTGGCCAGTAATGATCCGGTAACGCCGGTGGTGGCTGTACCGGTTACCATGACCGTGGAGCCGACCGCCAGTATGGGCTGGGTGGAAGGGGTGATTACCGATGCCGGTACCGGGCTTCCGCTGGAAGCGACGGTTACCGCTCAAGGGCAGCCATATACTGTTACCTCAAATGCCGATACGGGGGCTTACATATTTTGGTTGGAGGCAGGCATATACACCGTCGATGTCGCTGCTGCTGGCTACGTATCGGCTACGCAAACGGTCGAAATCATTGCCCAAGAAGGAATGACTCAGGACTTCGCGCTGGTCCTGAACGTCCCCGTCCTGAGTGTGACGCATGATAACATGACTGTTGCCCAAAACATGGGCCAGACAACTAGCCGCGCCGTAACCATTACCAACGATGGCCCGGCTCTGCTTGAATTTGTTATCAATCGCAGGAATACAACGACCGGTTTACAGTTCTTGAGCCAATATGCCCGCAGCCAGGATGAAATAGAGGCTGCGACAGCTCAGACCGGTGACAATGGCAGCAATGAGCAGGGTGCGTCTACCTTCTCTACCATACCGCCTGAGGCTTTTAACCAGCTAGCCGGCCACATTAACATCCTGGCCTGGATTGGCTATGCCGACTATGATGAAGAATACGCCAACACGCTCAATGCTATTGCTCAGTATACTACTTTTTCACTGGTGGAAACCAGCACGACAGATTCAACTGAACTGGGTTCGCTGTTAGCCGCGGCCGACGTCTTTTTGGTGCCGGAGCAAGAATTAACCAGCTACGGAACGATGTTCAATCTGGGAATGATGTGGACTGCGGTTCTGCATGACTTTGTTACTGACGGCGGTTCAATTATCGTCCTGGACCATTGCGGCCAGGCCTACGGTGTATTAGATGGGTCCGGTTTAATGGATGTTACCTTTAACCACTGTGTTCTGAGCGGTGAGTGGCTAGACGTGATTGACACCACCCATCCGCTGGTTGAAGGAGTGCCCAACCCTTTCTCAGGCATGAATGGCATGGCCTTCTTCAGCAGTACAGACGGTGAAACAATTGTGCAACGACAGGGAAGCAGCCAAATCAGCGTGGCCGCCAAGGAAACAGGCAACGGCCGTGTCACGCTCATCGGTTTTGATTTCTACAGCTACAATGATGACATGGCCAGACTATTGGCCAATGCAGTCTTGTGGGGTGACTATGGCGTTGATTGGTTGTCTACCGTGCCTGAGGAGGGAACTGTCGAAGGCTATAGCGCTCTTTCTGTGGCGGTGACGTTTGATGCCACCGGTTTGCAGCCTGGCTTGTATACGGCCGATTTCATCATCAGTAGCAACGATCAGGTAACACCCAGTTACACCATTCCCGTCACGATGAGTGTCTCACCGGCAGCGGGCATGGGCCAGGTAACAGGGACAGTGACCGATCTGTGGACGGGCGATCCGCTAACGGCCACGGTTGAGCTGATGGGGTCTTATACAGCAACGGCCGATCCCGACTACACTATCTGGGCTGAATCTGGTGTGCATGATCTGGTTGTGTCGGCAGCGGGCTATATGACGGCCACTTATGCCATCACCATTCCCGCCGATGGGGTAGTGGTACAGGATATTGCTCTGGAACCGGCCCGGCCCCGTCTGGAAATGGGCATAAGTTCACTTAATGAAACGGCCGTTCCTGGCCAGCTCATTACCCAGACATTCATTATAACCAACAGTGGCCCCTTGCCCCTGGAGATTGACCTGTTTGAAGTACCGTCAGCTTTGCAGGGCTTGGGTACGATAACGGCCGATCTCACCGGCGTTCAAATATTGTATGACCGGGCACACGGTCAGCCTGACCTGGCCTCTTACACTACTCTGCATAACGATCTGGTCAGTGCCGGCGCGCAAATTGTGCAGAACTTTGTCTATCCCATTACGGCCGCCATTCTGGAACCTTACGACATCCTCTGGCTCAACTGCTGTGGCTACACCAGTTGGACCTTCAACGAACTGCTGGCCCTGCAGAATTGGTTAAGTGACGGCGGTGCCCTGTTTATTCACGGCAGCGAGAGTCCGGCCACCAGTGGCCCGGCCCAGATTTTCGACATCAATTACCAGGCTGGTAGCTGCACGTCGGGTACAACAACCGACATAACCCTCCATCCCATTAGCCAGGAGGTAAGTAGCGTATATATGAATTATACCTGTTACTATCTCCAAAGCAGCGGTGAGGCGGTAAGCGTGGTGCGTGACCCGTTTGGCAGTGATCATATCATGGCCTATGAGGGGAGCGAGGGCAAAATGGTGATGGTGGCAGCGAATGATTTTAATGATTCCACGATCAATTCAGCCGATAATCGCACGTTGGCCAACAATATCATGGCCTGGCTATCGCTGGCAGCCTATGGTGATGTGCCCTGGTTATCGGTCGCGCCGGAGACGGCCACCATCGCCGGGCACAGCAGTATGACCTTTAGCGTCACGTTTGACACGGCTGACCTGGATCCGGGAGAGTATGTGGCCGAATTAGCTGTTGAACACAATGATCCCGACCAGACAGCGCCGCTGAGACTGCCGGTTGCATTAGAGGTGATTGAGCAGGTTGCGGCCGTATCGCTTACGCCGGTTACAGCCAGTGACAGCACCGTGCCCGGTCAAACCGTTACCTATATGCTGACGGTAGAAAACATAGGTAATGGACCGGATACCTTTGCCATTGCTGTTGAAGGTGACTGGTTGGCCACACCGTCACTGGTCACGACAGGTGAGATGCTGCCCGGCGAAACGCGCTCCTTTAGCGTGGTTGTGGCAGTCCCCCCGTCAGCCGCTATTGGTAGTTCAGATGTGACAACGGTAATGGTGCAATCAGAGGTTGACTCTGCTGTATCCCAATCCAGTACGCTGACCACAACGGCCGTTACGTCTGTCTACTCCCTTTACCTGCCACTTGTGATAAGACCGTAACCGACGAGAGCGGGTGCTTAAACGCATCCGATTAATGGCAAAGCAAAAGCCCGCCCATCTGCAAAAAAAGGATGGGCGGGCTTTTTATGTTAATAGGTCAACTCACACTAGCAGCTAACGAAACGGCCGCCACACGGGCCAGTCTATGACCAACAGTGATTTTAGCGGCGTGGTCTGTACGGCCGTTGCTGTTGGCACGCCATCTTTGGCGACGATGGGCAGATATAACCTGTACTGCTCTACTACAAAGGTAGCTGTGTAAACCGATGATCCGGCCAGGTTAGTAGCCGTCAAGACAACGGTGTAGCTGCCGACCGCCCCATACAGATGGGTCGGGTTTTCCATCGTCACCAGCGGGCTGCCGTCGCCAAAGTTCCACTGGTAGCTGAGCGGGCCGGTGCCCAGGGTTGTGTTGGTAAAGACGGCCGTTTGGCCCACCACCACCGGCGAATTGCTGACAAAACCGGCCAGCGGCGGATCGGTTGGGGCCGGTTCGACCAGGAAGAGGCCGGTGGCCACATCGCTGCCACCCGCGTTCGTCACCGTCAGGGCCACCGTGTAGATACCCGGTGCCAGGTAGAGATGGGTCGGATGTTCGTCCGTGACCAGCGGGCTGCCGTCGCCAAAGTTCCACTCGTAGCTGAGCGGAGTCTCGCCGGTGGAGGTGTTGGTGAAGACGGCCGTTTGGCCCACAGTGATCGGCGAATTGCTGGCAAAACCGGCCGTAGGCGGTTCGATGATGTCGGGCGCAGGCAGAACGAATACGGCCGTTGTTCGTCCCGGAACCTCAAACGACCCCGTAGCCGGTTCAAAGCTGCTCGTCTGCACCAGCGGGTCAACCGAGTTTTGCTGCACCGGATGCAGAATCAGCTCCAGCCCGATCAGGTCCGCCTCGGTGAAGGATTGAGCTTCGTCGTTGGCGTTGATCAGGACCACGATCAGGTGATGGTTGGGGTCCAGTTCGTTGCCCACCAGGTCGCTCAGGCTCATCACAATCAGGCCCGGCAGCTGGCCCGGCCCGGTGTTATGGTAAGCTACCCGCTCCTGCACCAGATCGGCCGTGCCCAAACGGAACAGCGGCGAACTATCCCGAATGGCCAGCAGCTCTTCAAACAACGCCGTCGTCAGCGTGATGTCCGCTTCCCCGGCCACCAGGTCAGGATTGCCCAGGTAGGGGACCATAATCGGCCAGTTTTCCTGGTTCTTCTCGGCAATGGGCAGGCCAACGCCAAAGTTGTTGTGCTGGTAGGTATAGTCCAACCGGTTGAACCAGTCGCCAGAGTTGTAGCTGTCCCGATCCAGCGACTTGGAGCGCAGCATTTCGCTGCCGGCGTGGAAGAAGGGCACCCCCTGTCCTAACGCCACCGTACTCAGCCCGACAACCTGCGCCCGGATTCGCTCATCCATTGTGGCGTCCAGGGGCATGCCGTAGACGTTGATGTCGTAAAGCGTCTGGTTGTCATGCTTGGAGATGTAGGTGATGGCTTCAAACGGCTGCTCGGTATAACCGGTGGGTGAACCATTGTAATCCACGTCGGCCCCCGTTACCAGGTTGCCAAAGCGATCGATGAACTGGTAGCCCGCCAGATTGCCGGCCATACCGACCCGAATCTGGTCACTGTAGAGCAGCAGTCGGGCCAGCGGATCCGGCTGGCTGTAAGCGTTGGGGTCGTAGAAGAGGCCGTTGGCGAACCCTTGCGTCTTGAGCGCCTCGCCATTGTCAAACGGCCCGCCGCCGCGCACAGCATCACGCTGCCGGTCGCTAAAGGTGGCAATGCCTGTACCCGCCATGTTGAACTGGGTGGCATTTTCACCCCGCGCATTGTTGGCCACTTCGCCAAAGTTCCAGCCCTCGCCGTAGACGAAGATGGCCGAGCCGTCAACCCCGTGATCGTCAAGGGTCAGGGCATCCAGCGCGTCACGAACGGCCAGCATATTGTGCTTCATATGGTGGCCCATCAAGTCAAAGCGGAAGGCATCCACCTTGTAGGCAGTGGCCCACAAGACGACCGAATCGACCATCAGTTTTTCCATCATGTCATGTTCGGTGGCCGTGTTGGCGCAGCAGGTAGAGGTTTCTACCTGGCCGATGGCGTTCAGGCGATGGTAGTAGCCGGGCACAACCTGGTCCAGGACCGACTTCTCGTGCTGTCCGGCGGCGTTGGTATGGTTATAGACCACGTCTACCACCAGACGCAGGCCGTTCTGGTTGACCACCTGTACCATTTCGCGGAACTCAATGATGCGGGTGGGGCCGTCGGGATTGGTGCTGTAGCTGCCTTCGATGGCGTTGTAGTGGAAGGGATCGTAGCCCCAGTTGAAGGCGTCCTGGTCACGGATGGCGTTGATGGCCGCCTGCTGCTCGGTGGAGGTGGGCGGGTAGGTGGCCAGCAGGTCGTAATCCGGCTCCAGCCAGGTCGATTTATCCTCATCGATGGTGGCAATGTCGAAGACGGGCAGCAGGTGGAGGTGGGTCAGGCCCGCCTCGGCCAGGCTGAGCAGATGGCTCATGCCGTGCGTGTCGGTGTAAGTGAAGGCGCGGAATGTGCCCCGCTCCGCTTCCGGCACGCTTTCGTCGAAGGCGCTAAAGTCGCGCACGTGGACTTCGTAGATGGAGATATCTTGCGGCCCGACCAGCGGCGGTTTGACCAGGCTCTCCCAGCCGGCCGGCTGCCAGTCGGGATCGTTGAGATCGAATATCTGGCTGCGGGTGCTGTTCATGGCCAGGCTGGCGGCGTAGGGGTCGGTAACGATGTTGGTCTCGATCTGGCCGGTGCTGGGGGCAAAGACATCAATTTCGAACAGATAATATTGCCCTTTCCAGGCCGGTAGGCCGGTGATGGACCAGATACCACTGTCCGCGTCCCAGGTCATGGTGTAGGTGTCGCTGGTCGTGAGCGGGTCACTGTCGGCGAACAGGTGGAAGGTCACGTTTTGGGCCGTCGGTGCCCAC
>JAWOIM010000498.1:0-12821 GCA_046484685.1 Chloroflexota bacterium
GCATTGCAGCACTCCCTCTTCTACATGGACGCGGGCCGTGTTGACGGCCTCATTGAGCGTCATCTGGAAATCGAGCAGATTGCACAAGACTTGCAAGATGGCGCTGCGAATGCGGATGCTGCCGCCGCTGCCCAGAACCAGCCGCGTTTTCCCATTTTTTAGGACAATTGTCGGGGTCATCATAGTCGGGATGCGCTCACCGGCCGGCCGCGTGTGAAAGCCGTTGGGATGCAGGTCGGCCTCGCCCAGCATATTATTGAGGATGATGCCCGTTTCTGGTACTACATAGCCGGCCGACTCCCCGGCCGTTGTGGTGAGACTGACGGCCAGCCCGTCGCCGTCGATAACGCTCAGATGGCTGGTATTGCTGCCGCCGGCTGCCTCGGCCTGGGGCCGGCTGGGATTGATCCGGGTTAATGCTTCGCTGACCCGCTCACGATAGCTGTGGATAAACCCATCATCCAGAAAGCGGGCAATCGCCTCGGCGGTAGGGAAGGAGAGGCTGAGGCTTTCCCAGGTGGTGCGGGCCTGAGTGGTAGCGGTCATTACTTCGTAGAGAAGGCGCAGATGCTCGGCCGAGCCATGCTTCAGGGCGCGAATGTCAAACTGGTTGAGCAGCTTGAAGGTGAAGGCGGTCAGGACGCCGCCGCTGGAGCAGGGGGGCGGCAGCAAAATCTCGAACTCCCGGTAGGGCAGGCGAATAGGGTCCGATTTGTACACCTGATAATGGGCCAGATCGTCGGCCGTCAGCAGCCCTCCCCGGCTTTGCTGATCGTGAACAATGGTCTGGGCCAGACGGCCGTTTCGTACCAGCGATTCTCCCTCTGCGGCCAATGCTTCTAAGGTGTCGGCCAGATGGGGAATCGAGAAATGGTCTTCTGGCCGGATCAGCCGGCCGTTTTTCATAAAAATCTGGCGCATGGACGGGGTGTGGGTATACAGTTGGGACAGCAAGTCGCACGTGTCGGCCTGGAAGGGGGTCAGGTGCAGCCCCTCGCGGGCCAGCCGCAGGGCGGGTTGGAGCAGCGTGGGCAAGGGTAAACGGCCGTGATCGGCCGCCAGTTGGCACAGGCCAAAGATGTTGCCCGGCACGGCTACCGAGGCGCGCCCTAAATGAAAGGGTTGGGTGGTAGCCCCAAAGTCGATGACCACTTCTTCAAAATCGAGCCGGTCGGGCGTGCGGCCGTGGCGGCCGGGCATGTCGCTAAAAAAGTCGTAAACGATCCCGCGTCCGGCGGGCGAACGGCCGCTGCTGCTGTTGTAGATGTGGGCCAGGCCGCTGCCGCCCCAATGCACCACGCCAATCTCGGCGATAAACGAGGCGAAGGCCGCGGCCACGGCTGCATCGACCGCATTGCCTCCCTCTTTGAGCATGGCTGCGCCGGCGGCGGCCGTTTCCGGGTCGCCGGCGGCAATAACACCTGTCTGGGAGGCCACAACGGGTTCGGATCTGACGGGACTTAGGGTTGTTTGTTTCATTTCACCTTCCTTTGCTTTGTTTTTACCACATTGGCCAAAGGGAGCAAAGTAGGAGGGCATAACTCCTTTGTTAATTCTTGTGTCTTAACCGGTGCAGTGTTATAACAGAGCGTGATTGATTATGAGACCGTCCCGGCGGTCAGGCAAAAAGCAGTGCCCCTGCTACAAAAAGGAACATCCATGACCCACCATCCCCTGAAAGACCCCCTCACAGAATTTCTGACAACCATCCTGCCTGATTCCCTGGCTATGCTGCGGCAAATGGTAGAAATCAATAGTTTTACGGCTAACCCGGCTGGTGTCAATGCCCTGGGCCAATTGACCGCTGAGGCGTTTACCGAACTGGGCTTTACGGCCGAAACGGTTCAGTCCGTCAACCCCAACTATGGCAAACATTTGATTTTGACTCGCAGCGGCCGCTTGGGTGAGAACGGTTCGGCCCTTAAAATCGGCATGGTTTCTCACCTGGACACCGTTTTTCCCGCAGCCGAAGAGCAGGCCAATGATTTTCGCTGGCGGCCGGAGGGCGGCCCTACGGGCGAACGTATCTACGGCCCCGGCACGGTTGATATAAAGGGGGGCACTGTCTTAATGCACATGGTCCTGAGCGCATTGCGCCAGTTTGCCCCCGATGCCTTTGATGAGATCACCTGGGTTCTGCTTTTTGACGCCTCTGAGGAGACGGATGGGGCCGATTTTGGCCAGCTTTGTCTAGAGCGATTGGCCCCTGAGGCCCTGGCCTGCCTCATTTTTGAGGGGGGCTATTTTGATGAAAACAATCGTTTCAAAATTGTCACGGTCCGTAAAGGAATGGCCATTTATGAAATCACGACTGAAGGCAAGGCATCCCACGCCGGCACGGCCCACCCTCAGGGGGCCAATGCTATTGTGCAACTGTCAGACGTGATCCAGGCACTCAAAAATTTTACCAACTATGAGCAAGCGTTGACCTTCAATATTGGCACGATTGCCGGGGGGTCGGTGGTCAATCGGGTGCCCCACCAGGCGGGGCTGAGTATGGAGATGCGCTGTTTTGACCCGGCCATTTATGCAGAGGCGATGCGGCGTACAGTGGCCCTCAATGAGCTCTCTACCGTGAGTACGGCCGATGGCAGCTATGGCTGTCGCGTACAGGTAGAGGTAACCCGCCAGACCGCGCCCTGGCCGCAAAATGAAGCCACGGATCGGTTATATGAGATTTGGCGGGAAACGGCCGTTTCTCTTGGGTATCAGGCCGAGCCGGAAGCGCGGGGCGGCCTCAGCGACGGCAACTACATTTGGGCACAAATCCCTACCCTGGACGGCCTCGGCCCGTCCGGCGGCAACGCCCACTGTTCTGAACGCAGCCCCGACGGCAGCAAAGATCAGGAATACGTTCTCCCTCATTCTTTTGTGCCCAAGGCACTGCTCAATACGCTGGCGATACTGAAATTAGTCCGAGGAAAATAATTAATTGTTGAATTGTTGAATTTGTGAATTGTTAATGAAGCGTGGCTAACAACGGTTCATTCCCTCTGAAATGAAGGAAAACAGAGAAATCTATTATCGAAATGGCAACAATGAAGTTATTTCTAGCTACTATATGTTCCTTCCAAAATTCGTTATTGTCTCGCTGAAAATAAGCGTTGTCACCCATTTCACGGCTGGCGAGACAGGTATTGGCCATTCAACAATTCAACAATTCACGAATTAATTATTTCTTTTCCTTGACTCAAATGAAATGCACGCGCAATACACAAAAGGAGATCCAATGACCTACAATCGTCTCGGTGCTTTATTAGCTGGTATATTTGGTTTGGGCTGGCTGCTGGCCATTGCCATCAATCTGCTTTTTTGGCTGCCGCAAACCATGCAGGTTGGACTTGGCATCTGGTATGATGCGGGCGGCTTCCTCAGTTTTGTGCAGCGGAATGTAGTGAGTTGGCAGGTATTTCACGTGGGGGTTAACCTGGCGCTGCTGGCCCTCATCATGCTCATTCCCCTGCTGGAGGAATTGTTTAATGATGATCCGCGCCGGCGGGCGTTGAGTACGGCCGGCGTGGCTGGTGGGCTGCTGCTGCTGTTGGCCAGCCTGATTGACCAGTTTGGTTCCCCCGTATTGGCCCTCCATATGGCCGGCAACCCGATGTTCTCATTTCAAATTTGGGGCTGGATGGAGCCGTGGCGCGACTTAGGGCTAAAAACGGCCAGTTACTGGCTGTTGGGTTTTTGGATGTTGTGGCTAAGCGGCCGTTTTTTGCTAGGTGAAGGGATGGGGAAATTCGGCCGTTTTAGTCAGGTTTTGGCTGTAGGGCTGCTGCTGCTGGCCTTTGTCAAGACCTTTGTGCCGGCCCCCCTGCTTTATTACCTGAGCGAAACAGGGGCCGGTGGCGTGATTGGCCTCCTCTTTCCTGTATGGGGCTTGTGGCTGGCGCGCTGGTTTTGGCGACGTGAGGCGGCCGACCAGCGGCGGCGGCCGGTGGCCGAAGGGGAGTAAGGACGCTGCGCAACCGCTTTGCGTATGGTGTTCGGTAATCGGTATTCAGTATTCAGTAATCGGTGTACAGTTGATGGTGAGTTATGGGAGAAAGACTATTGAATTGGGACAAGTTGTTAGCAGACTGTGTAAACTTTACCCAACGGCTGATCCGGACGCCGAGCATGCCTTTTGAAGAGGCGCTGGTGGCTGAACTGATTGCCGCTGAAATGCAGCAGTTGGGTTTTGATCAAGTGTGGCTGGATGAGATTGGCAACGTCCACGGCCGTATCCACGGCAGCGATCCCAGCCTGGGCGCGTTGGTCCTGAACAGCCATACCGACCACGTGGACCCGGGCGACCCCAGCCTGTGGCCGGTTCCGCCGTATTCAGGAGAGATAGTCGACGGCCGTATCCTGGGCCGGGGTGCCTGTGACATCAAAGGTCCGCTGGCGGTGCAGATCTACAGCATGGCGGCTTTGCTCAGGCAGGGCGTTCGCCCCCGCCGCGACGTGGTCTTTACCGGCGTGGTCCAGGAGGAAATCGGCGGGGCGGGGGCTGTGCACTGGGTGGAAAATCTGGATTACGAGGTGGCCCTGGTGGTGCTGGGTGAACCGTCGGACAACAACCTGGCATTGGGGCATCGCGGCATTTTGCAGATGTGGCTGACCTTTAACGGCCGTTCTGTCCACGCCAGCGTCCCCCAAAAAGGGGAAAACCCCAACTACGCCCTGGCCCAATTTCTGACCCGGCTGCAAGCGGCGCAGGGGGAATTGAGCGCCCACGAACTGCTCGGCCCGACGACGGTCTCGCCGACTATCATCGAAGTGGACACCGAGAGCGGCAACGTGACGCCGGCCTGGGCGCGGGTCTGGCTCGATTTTCGCACCGCCAGCGAGAGCATTAACAGCCTCAAAACCTTTGTCACCCGCTTGGCCAGTGACTGGCCCCATACGCTCAGTGACACCTGGTCAATCCCCCCGCAACCCCTGCCCGACAGTGACGAAACCATCTATGGTTACTATACCCCGCCCGACAGCGAGGTGGTGGGGCGAGCGCAGGCGGCCATTGCCCAGGGGATGGGGCGCGAACCGGCCCTGACCAGCTACCAGTTTGCCACAGACGGCCGTCACTTTGTACCCTACGGCCTGCCCATGATCGGCTATTCCCCGGCCGAGGAGCATCTGGCCCACACGGTCAAGGAAAGCATCTCAATTGCCAAAATGGAGGAGTCCCTGCGGGGGCACGTGGCGCTGCTGCGAGAGTTTTAGAGTGGGGTGGCAGAGTGGCGAAGTGGCGAAGTTGCAAAGTTACCTCGCCACCCCGCCACTCCGCTACTTCTGCTTATAGCCCAGCAGCCGCAGCCCGTTGAGCGAGACCAGCACCGTGCCCCCTTCGTGGCCAATGACGGCCAGGGGCAGGGCCAGGTTGACGGAGAAAACGGCCGCTACCATGATGACGATCATGAACAGGGCAAAGGTGAGGTTAACCACCAGCGTGCGGCGGGTGGCGTGGCTGAGGCCGATCAGGTAGGGAAGATTGTTGAGGTCGTCGGCCATAAGGACGATATCGGCCGTTTCTAAAGCCACATCGGTACCGGCTGCACCCATGGCGATGCCGATGGTGGCCGTGGCCAGGGCCGGCGCATCATTCACCCCATCTCCCACCATCGCCGTGGGGCCATACTGAGCTTCGATTTGTTTGATGGCGTCCACCTTGTCGGCCGGCAGCAGTTCGGCATAATAATCATCCACACCGGCTTGGGCGGCAATATGACGGGCCACCGTCTCATTATCCCCCGTCAGCATGACCACGCGCTCAATACCGGCCTGCTTCAGGTTTTGAATCACCTGGTGGGTATCGGGGCGCAGCACGTCGGCAAAGGCAACCACACCTAATACCTGCGCCTTTTCCCCACCGGCCACTAATTCAGCCACGATGACGCTGGTCTTGCCCTCAGCTTCAAGCTGACTGACCTTGTCTTGGGCGCTGTCGAGGTTTGAGGTAGAGATCCCCTGGAAATAACGGCCGTTACCAATGCGAAAAAGACGGCCGTTTACCACCGCCTCAACCCCCAGCCCCACTTCTGAGTTGAACTCAGTCGCTTCCGGCAGCGTCAGCCCGTCCATCTCAGCCGCCCGCACCACCGCCTGCGCCAGTGGATGCTCCGACCGTGCCTCGACGGCGGCCGTCAGGGTCAGCAGTTCTTCTTGTGAAATCGACTCATCCAGCCGGATCAGGTCGGTCATTTCCGGCTTGCCGGCCGTTAGCGTGCCCGTTTTGTCAAAAGCAATTACCTTGATGCCGGCTGCCGCTTCGACGTAAATACCTCCCTTAAAGAGAATACCGCGCCGTGCCCCGTTACCAATGGCCGATAAGACCGTGGCCGGGGTGCTGATGACAATGGCACAGGGAGAAGCGGCCACCATAATCGTCATCGCCCGGTAGAGCGAGTCACCAAACGGCTCCCAGCCCATGATTTGAGGCACGGCCCAGACAACGGCCGTAAAAACAAGCACGCCGATAGCGTAATATTGTTCCGCTTTGTCAATAAAACGCTGTGTGTCCGCTTTTTCGCTTTGGGCTTCGGCAACCATCTCAATCAGGCGGGCCAGCGTCGATTCCTGCGCCAGTTTGGTGACGCGCACTTCCAGATGGCCGTTTTGGTTGATGGTGCCGGCAAAAACGGTGTCGCCGCTGCTTTTATGTACGGGCATCGACTCACCGGTGATGGCCGCCTGATCCAGGTGGGCCTGCCCGGCCACAATGACCCCGTCCAGCGGCAGTCGCTCGCCTGGTTTGACCACAAACCGATCTGCCAGCGTGATTTCTTCAATGGGCAGCGTCACCCATTCCCCGTCCCGCTCAACCTGGGCCGTGTCGGGACGCAGCTCCATCAGGGCTTCGATGGCGCGGCGGGTGCGCTGTAGGGCCATCTCTTGCAAGACGTTGGAGAGGGAGAAGAGGAAGAGGAGCATGGCTCCTTCAAAGGGCTGGCCGACAGCGGCCGCGCCCAGCGCAGCCAGAATCATGAGTAAATCAACGTCGATTCGCAGCTCGCGCAGGGCGTTCCAACCGGCCTGGATGCCAAAAACGCCCCCGGCCGCATAGGCCACAATGTAGAGGATGAGGGCGGACAGGGGCATGGTGTCGGACACGGCCGTTCGTTCTAGCAGCCAACCGGCAATCATGGCCACCAAGGTGATGAGCGTGGCCGCGCCTTCAATGTGGATGCGGTTTAAGGGGTTGGGTTGGGGGAGCTCTGTCTTGTTAACAGCCTCTTTAACAGGGGCGATAGTTGTCTGGAAATTGTCTGTATTCATAGCTATAGTTTGTCAGAAAACGGCCGTTTATGCAGATGATATTTAGCAGGTGTGGCGGGTGATAAACGGCCGTTTTAACCAACGCGCAACTATTAATTAACAGGGGTTATTTATAAAATTAACCTCGGTTAAATTATGACGGCATGGCCCTGAATCGTCAAATTTTGTATACTCAGGCCTATGAAGCACCATCCAACTCCAAGCAGTGCAGGACCTTCTGAAAAGCCGCAGTTATGCATGGTCTGGCCTACATCGCCACAGACCCTACGCCGTCTGATGCTGCCCGCTGTGGCCGCTGGTTATGCCATCCACCCTTTTTGTGGGGGGGATGAGCCGGCTTTTCTGGCTTTGATGAACGAGATGGATTTTGGCCCCTGGGATGAAGCGAAACTGACTTACAATCTGAATAAGGCCATCCCTGACGGCTGGTTTTTGGCCGTTGACAGCAGGGATCAGATGGTGGCGACAGCGATGGGGTTACACAATTACAAGGGCAACGCGCCCTTTACGGCCGATCTGGGTTGGGTAGCCTGTCATCCGGCCCATCAGGGACAGGGTTTGGCGACGGCGCTGGTGGTTCGCGTCGTGCAGCGGCTGCTGGCGGCAGGCTATACCAGGATTCAGTTGCACACAGAATATTACCGGCTGCCAGCGCTCAACATTTACTTCAAGTTGGGTTTTGTACCCCTGCTGAATACGGCCGTTGTCATCCCTGTCTGGCAGGATGTCTGCGCCCGGTTAGGCCGGCCCTACACACCGGCACTGTGGGCCAGCGCGATCAGGCAGGCTGACGATTGCGATACAGGTCAGGATCAATCACGTTAGCCATCGCTTCCTCATCCAGATGGCCGCCCAGAAATTGATTGACGGCCTGAATTTGGGACCAGCCATCTTGTAATACGTCACTGTAATGGATAGACAGCAGCTCAAAATTGGGCTGCGCCGGCAGCCATTCTTTGATCTCGCTGACGTGCTTTTGAAACAGGGCCGCCATCTGGGCATCATCCACTTTATCCGCCTCTTCCTGACGGCGGACGAGCATCTTGTGCTGGGAAGCCAATATTTCCGGCATGTGGCGCTCCATGAAGATGACTTTGTAGCCATAGGCAGCAGGCAGATGTTTCAGCAGGGCGGAAATGACCTTAACCGCTTTGCCCTTGGCCTGGGGCAGCCAGTCGCTGTCCCCTTTGTCAAGCTGTTTGACCCGCTCAAATTCGTAATAGCCTTGGGGATTGTCGGCATCGGCCGTGCGCTGCTTGTCGGTCAGCGGCGGAATACCGCCCGCCTCCAGCATCTTCATCATCATCGACGTGCCTGACCGGGGCAGCCCGGAAACAACAATAATCGCAGGCGTCTCACCGCGCCTAAATAGTTTTTGCAGCAGTTTTTTCATGAAGCATTCCTTACCAAGAATTTTATCGGTATTTTAGCAGACGCATCCCGTTGAGGGTAACGAGCAGCGACGTGCCCATGTCGGCCAGAACGGCCATCCACATCGTGCCTAGCCCGGCCAGGACCAGGGCCACAAAAGCGAGCTTGATGCCGATGCTGAGGGCAACATTGATCTGAATGGTGCGCATGGTGGCCCGGCTGAGGCGCAGGGCAAAGGGCAGGCGGCTCAAATCATCGTTCATGAGGGTAATATCGGCCGTTTCCATGGCCTGGGCTGTGCTGCCAATAGCAATGCCCACATCGGCCGTGGCCAGGGCCGGGGTGTCGTTAATGCCGTCCCCCACCATGGCTATCTGGCCGTAGCGGCGGCGCAAGCGGGCCACGGCCGTTACCTTGTCTTCCGGTAAACAGTTGGCCTCCACCTGGGTAACGCCCACTGCCCGCCCCACCGTTTGGGCCGTCGTTTCATTGTCGCCCGTGAGCATAATCAGAGCCGATAGCCCCATCTTTTTCAGAGCAGAAACGGCCGTTTGACTGCTCGGCCGTACCGTATCAGCGGTGGTGATGTAGCCCTGGTAGGCATCCTCCTGGCTGATGAGCATGGTAGTGTGGCCGGCCGCTGCCGCCGCGTCAATTTCGCGGCAGTGGGCATCGTGGGCAATGGCTGCGCCATCAAAGTAACGATGGCTGCCGATGGTGACGGAACGGCCGTTGACCATTCCCTGCACCCCCCGCCCGCGCAACGCCTGCACTGAGTGGGCGGCGGCGTAACGGCCGTTTACCCGCCGCTCTTCGGCTGCCCTGACAATGGCTGAGGCCAGCGGATGTTCGCTCCGTTTTTCTACCGCGCTGGCCAGCGCCAGCAGACTGTCACACGGTTCACAGCTATCTTCCGGCCCCGTCTGGCAAGCCAGACTGCGGACGGCGACGACGGCCGGCTGGCCGTGCGTCAGCGTGCCCGTCTTGTCAAACGCAATCGCTTTGATCCGGCTCAATGCTTCCAAATAAGCCCCGCCTTTGAACAGCACGCCCTGTCGCGCCCCGTTGCTAATGGCGCTGATAATGCTGACCGGCGTGCTAATGACCAGGGCGCAGGGGCAGGCCACCACCAGCAGCGCCAGCCCCCGGTAAAGCCAGCCCTGGGTGGGATCGGTGGCCGACCAAAAGGGTTGGCCCCACAGCAGCGGTGGCAGCACGGCCACCAGCAGAGCCAGCACCACCACCAGCGGCGTATAAATGCGGGCAAACTGGTCTACAAAACGCTGGGCCGGCGCTTTGCGCTCCTGCGCTTCGGCCACCATCTGGATGAGACGGCTGATGGTATTGTCGACCGCCCGATGGGTCACTTCAATTTCCAGCGAACCGGACCCGTTGATGCTGCTGGCAAAAACAGAATCACCCGGCCCTTTTTCAATGAGGCGGCTTTCACCGGTAATGGGCGCTTGATTAACGGCCGAATCCCCCGCCAATACGCGTCCATCCATGGCAATGCGCTCACCTGGCTTGACCACAATCCGGTCACCCACCACCAGATCGTCTACAGAGACGCGCTGCTCCTCGATACCGCAGAAGGGACAGGGGCCGCCCCTGTAGCCATTTTGCCCCAGGTGGCCCTGACAGTCGATGCAGGGGCGTAAAACGGTGGCCTCATTGGGCGCTACGGCCATCAGCCCCCGAATGGAGGCCCGCGCCCGTGCCCCGGTATACCCTTCCAATGCCTCGCCCATAGCAAAGAGGACCATCACCAGCCCGGCTTCGGTATAAGCGCCGATGATGACCGCGCCCACAGCAGCAATACTCATCAGCACATTGATGTTCAAATCCCGGTTGATGCGCAGGGAGCGCCAGGCGCTGCGGGCAACCGGCCCCCCGGCCAGCAGCAGGGCAATAAGAGAAGTCAAATGAAACAGAGGGCTGTCGAGGCCCAGACCGGGCAGCAGTTCGTGAAAGAGAACGCCGGGCAAAATAAACAACGCCCCCAACAGCGCCAATCGTGTGGCCCGCCGCTGCCACAAATAGCGCCCAAAACTTAATTCCCTCTCACTACTAACTGAATACCGGTCACTGTTTACTGAATACTGGTCACTGTTTACCGAGTATCCCATCTCCTCTACTCGCGCCACGATAACCGGGCGGGCTAAACTGCCGGTCACCTGGAGGGTTTCGGTAGTATAGTTGAGGCTGGCTGCTTGCACGCCGTCCAACCGGGAAACGGCCGTTTCAATGCTCTGGGCACAGGCAGCACAGTCCATGCCGGTGATGACAAAGGTGTATGTTTGTATGGTCATAGGACCGATTATACCAGAATTGAGACGAGTTTCTGCATGCCTTGATCGCGCAGCCAAATCTTGGTGCGTGTATTTTCAGCAGCATGGGGAATGCGGGCCGTGGGTACACGGGTCAATTCACACTGGTTGTGGGTGGTGCCGAACAATTCGTTGACGACGGGTAAGATGCGCTTGGGGTCCAGATGTAGGGTGAAGGTAGCTTCAAAAAAGGCATTGACGGCACGATTGGCGGCATCCTGACCAGAGGTAACGATATAAATAATATCAGATTGGCGCAGAGCGGCCACGGTTAATGGGGTAAGCGTAGAGCCGAGGTCCATAATTACCTGGCCATCCATGGCAGAGAGGACATCAAGGGTGGTTGTCAGGGATTCGCTCTTAGGCAGACGGCGCGGTTCGATCCTGCCTGGTGCAGGGATAACGTGCAGATTATGCCGGTGTTGTTGCAAGTATCGCTGGATCAGACGTTGGTTGATTTCGGCGGGAGGATGGCGCAGTAAATCGACAATGTGGCGATGTTCCATCAAGTTTAACATGGAGCTAATCCCGCCGATGGGCAGGGCCAGGTCAAGCAAGGCGATTTGATGGTCCTGATAAATAGCCAGGGCTTCGCTGACTTGAACGGCCAGTGTTGTTGTACCTACACCCCCTTTAGGACTAAAGAAGCTGATGAGACGGGGATGAGAAACGGCCGCCTCTTGTTGTTCACCTGCCTGGCCGGTTTTGTGTATGACAGAGGAAACATGAGCCAGCAGCTCATCTGCCTGGAACGGTTTGACCAGGTAATCGGCCGCGCCGGCCTGGAAGGCCTGTTGTTTGTGTTTCTGGGTCATCAGAGCTGTTAAAAAGATAACGGGGATATCGGCCGTTTCTGGCTGATTCTTCAGACGTTTACAGACGTCATAACCATCCATCTCAGGTATCATGATGTCCAGTACAATGACGTCGGGCTGGCATACTGCGGCCAACTTGAGAGCACTGGGGCCATCTTTGGCCGCCACTACTTCATAGCCCTTGCGTCGCAAAGCATGTTCTACCAGGTAGCGAATAGGGAACTCATCATCAACAATGAGAACGCGTGTTATTTGAGCCATAAGTAAAATGATAGAACCAATATTTGAAATAGAGGGTAAAAATGCCGATAATTTTTTTGCTGGTATCTGGCACAGTTCGTTAATAACGGTATGTTCAAAGTTCTTGTTGCACTACCGTAATATTAAAATACAGGTATTGTGGCCATAGTAAACATATGTGTATAGTTTGCGCTTCTGCTTACTAATGGAAATCACTGTATTGTATACTTAATCACAGTAGCAGTTTAAGATAACAATTTATCTTTCTATATTGGATTTACCTGTAAAATTGGCTGGATATACGATTGGAGGAGAAATAGGTGAGCTGGTCTGTGTTAGTTGTTGATGATGAGCCGGTAACCCGCAATATGCTGCGGATGATACTTTCTTATGCCGGTCATACAATCTATGAAGCAGAAGACGGCCTGGATGCTCTGGAAAAAATAGAGCAATATTTCCCCGATCTGGTTATTTTGGACCTGATGATGCCTAATATGGACGGCATTGATGTGTGTAAACATGTACGCCAAAATGAAGCACTTCAAGATCTGCCAATTATTATGTTGAGTGCCAGGACACATCCGGGAGATATAGAAGCCGGACTGGCTGCCGGAGCTACCATCTATTTAACAAAACCTATTTCCCGTAAGAAGCTGTTGGTACAGGTGGATGACCTGCTTGGTGGCCGGTGACCGGTAATCGGTGAACGGTAAACGGTGAACGGTGACTGGTAATCGGTAAACGGTGAACGGTGACTGGTAATCGGTAATAGGTAATCGATAAATGATATCGGATAACTGATAACGGATAA
>JAWOIM010000584.1:0-3622 GCA_046484685.1 Chloroflexota bacterium
ACACGGATATACGACGCTGGCGTGGGGGGTTGGAAACGGCCGTTTCCCACATCCCCGATATGCCCATCGACAATTGTCCCGGTCCTTATTGGCTGTTGGCTCCCATTTCTAACCCGTAGGGATGGCTGTGTTAATTTATAGCCTGGCAACTGCGTAAGTCCTGATTCAGAATCATCCCAGGCAACCTTTCACCATCTGGCCCCTGTGTTACCGCAGGTCGTAAGTAAAAGGGAAAATCGCTACCTTTGTCAGCTTGAGGTGCTGCTTGGCGAAGGGCAGACCTACAATAGTAATGGCCAACAGCAGGGCGCTGACCAGATGGGCCAGGGCAATTTCCCAGCCAAACAGGACAACCCAGATGATGTTGAAAATGAAGCGCAGGCTGCTGTCGCCGCCCGGCTGTTCTATTACCGTTTTGCCAAAGGGGGTCAGGCAGGCAAAGCCCAGGCGAATAGACTGCATGCCAAAGGGAATACCAATAATGGTCAGGCATAGCGCCAGGCCGCCAATAATATAGCCCAGGGCGGCAATTATGCCGCCGAAGATTAACCAGATTAAATTACCGAGTAAGCTCATTGTTTTGTTTCTCCTTGTATGGTAAGGGTGGCAAAGTTGCAGTGTTGCAGGGTTACAATATTACTTCGCCACCTTGCCACTTTGCCACCTTGCTACTCCCCTATACGCGCCTCTGCTCCCTTTGTTGCAGCGGCGATACGGCCGTTTATCCAGTCGGTATCTTCTGTAGAGAAGGCTGGGGGCGGGGGCGGCTGCTGATAATCGAGCAGTCGCTCATAGCCCACCAGATCGAAACAAGCGTCAACGGCCGTTTGCAAAGTCAGGACTACATCTTCATCAGGCGGTAATAAAGGCACAGGCACGGTAGGTAAAGCGTGGCGCAGCGCGATGGCCCACACTTCGGTCACGGGCCGGCGGTCAAAGCGGCTCAGGAAGACGTAATAAGGGGCCGGTGGCAGCGGGTTCTCAAAGGGTATACGGCCGCCGCGCCGGATCAGGTCAATTTCTAACAGATGGGTGCGCGTTTTGAGCAGTTCATCGCGCCGCTGCACATATTCACGAGCACCGTCTCCTCGTTTATTCACCGGGGATAAGATTTCAATAATCGTCACCAACCGTCGTTGGGCCACGTCTCGTATTTCTACGCTCAGGATAGGTACTTCCTCCGCCATCGGGCTGTTGACTTCTACCGTTGGGGCCATTGTGCCGGTATGAGCCGGCACCGCCTCTTTAACCTGCACAATGTGGGCGTCAGGATAAATGACGCGCTGTTCCGGCGGTAGGTCCAGTACGCCCAGCGCCGGCCGGTCAAAAACATACCGTTTGGATAACAGAGCCACGTATTTTGGTTGTAGTTGAGGCAAGAGTAGGCTGCTAATCTGGTTGGCCAGCCGATCATGAAACTCCTGCCATAAGTCTCCTTCTAAATACGGGTCCATACCGGGAAATGGAGAGGGCATGACTTGCTCCTTGAAAGACGGAAGACCGAGGACGGAGGACGGACATTGCCGGTTCGATTTTCCGTCTTCCGTCCTTCGTCCTCCCTCTTTATTGCTATTGTGTAAGTATACCATAACAAACGGCCGTATCGACCAATGGCCTGCGTTATCCTATAATCAAGTGAAACGTGAAACGTCAAACGTGATGCGTGATGGCAGTGTTATTACGCACTACGCACTACGCACCACGTAATGATAGAAGACTAGTGACAAAGGATAGTGACCATGACCAACAACGGCCGTTCACACATCGACCACGCTTTTGACCGGCTGTCGGGCCGGGCTGCCCTGATGCCTTACTACACGCTGGGTTACCCCGACCGGGCCACTTCCCTGGACGTAATCACCGCCATCGCGCCCTACAGCGACCTGCTCGAACTGGGTGTCCCCTTTAGCGATCCCCTGGCTGACGGCCCTACCGTCCAGCACAGCACCCAGGTTTCGCTGGAGCAAGGCACAACGTCGGCCGGCTGTCTGGACATGGTGGCCGAACTGCGGCGGCGGGACGTGACTGTACCCATTCTCCTGATGGGTTATTACAACCCCATTTTGGCCTATGGTCTGGACGACTACATGGGTGACACCGTGACGGCCGGGGCACAGGGGTTCATTGTGCCCGACCTGCCCCCTGAAGAAGCGGGGGAGTTAGAAACGGCCGCGGCCGTCCACAATCTGGCCTACGTTCACTTTTTAGCCCCTACCAGCAACCCGCGCCGCATTACCGACGTGGCCCAACGTGCCCAAAGTTTTATCTACCTGGTCAGCGTCGCCGGCGTTACCGGTGCCCGCGACAATTTGCAAACCGACCTGGCCCAATTTGTAGAGCGCGTGCGCGCCCAGACCCAGGCCCGGCTGGCCATCGGGTTTGGCATCAGTACCCCAGAGCAGGCTGCTCGCGTAGGCCGCCTGGCCGACGGCGTGATTGTGGGCAGCGCCCTGATCAACGCCGTGCGCCAGGCCGCCGACAAACCGGCCGCGGCCGCGGCCTTTATACGCTCTTTGCACGAGGCACTGGAAAAGAAATGACCAAAGACGGAGGACGAATGACGGAAGAATGACTCGTCCGTCCTCCGTCTTTCGTCTTCCGTCCTTACTATGGAGGTAGTTATGACGAACCATTTAGCCAATGAGACCAGCCCCTATTTATTGCAGCATGTGGATAATCCGGTCGAATGGTATCCCTGGGGCGAAGAGGCCCTGGCGCTGGCCAAAGCGGAGGACAAGCCGATTTTGCTCAGTATTGGTTATGCCGCCTGCCACTGGTGCCACGTTATGGCCCACGAATCCTTTGAGGATGAAGCCACGGCCGCCATGATGAACAAACATTTTGTTAATATCAAGGTGGACCGGGAGGAGCGGCCCGATCTGGACAACATTTACATGACGGCCGTTCAAGCGATGACCGGACAGGGCGGCTGGCCCATGACGGTGGTGCTGACCCCGGACGGCCGACCCTTTTTCGGCGGCACCTACTTTCCACCCGTGCCCCGTTACAATATGCCCAGCTTTGTCCAGGTACTCAACAGCATTATCAAAGTGTGGCAAACGCAGCGCGAAGATGTAGAGCAAAGCGCCGGCCAGATTACCGATCATTTACAGCGCGTGTTGGGGCTGGACGGCCGTGAAGGGCACACGCTCGACAAAACCCTCTTTGACCGCGCCCTGGCCAATCTAGACAAGGCATTTGACGAAGCCCAGGGCGGCTTTGGCAGCGCCCCCAAATTCCCGCCCTCGATGACTCTCGAATTTTTGCTGCGCATGCATTTGGCCCGCGACGACGCCCGCGCCCTGCAATTGGCCGAAAAGACGCTGCAAGCGATGGCCTACGGCGGACTATATGATCAGATTGGGGGCGGCTTTGCTCGCTATTCGACCGACAACGAGTGGCTCGTACCCCACTTTGAAAAGATGCTCTATGACAACGCGCTGCTGGCCCGCGTCTACCTCCACGCCTGGCAAATCAGCGGCAACCCCTTGTACAAACGGATTACAGAAGAAACCCTTGACTTTGTGGTGCGCGAAATGCGCCACGAGGAGGGTGGCTTTTACAGCAGTTACGACGCTGACAGTGAAGGGGAAGAGGGTAAATTTTATGTGTGGGATCAGGC
>JAWOIM010000130.1:0-3932 GCA_046484685.1 Chloroflexota bacterium
GGCAACTGCCAGAGTAACACCCATTATGAGGCAACCACTACCCGTTCGGTAACGTTTTATTTTGAGGCAATACGGTATCTCTTCAGGTACAGAGTATGGCAGCGTTTTGTGGGAGACCTGACAGGTTTGGTGCAAGCGAAGCTTGCCAACCTGTCAGGTCTGTACCCCACGATTCTTTGTTATACTCTCAGGTACAAGAATGGTAGAGTATGTTAGCAAGAGAGGGACTCACAAAGGTGTGCCCACCCCAGACCTAAATTAAAATAAAAAAACCTCTCTGACCAATAAAGGTTAGAGAGGTCTATGCGAACTAATGAGCATAAGCCAGAAGCCGCCGAATTTCATCTGTATATTACGACAAAAGTCGGTCTTGTAACACTAAATGGTGTGTTTTATAACATCTTCTTTCCATTTAGGTTAAGGACTGCTTAGGTTTAGGTTAAGGGCTGCGCACCCCTCTACCCTGGAAGAGGTTGACCACTGCCAGCAGAATGATGGCTCCGCCCAAAGATACAAGTAAAGCGGGCAAACTAAAATTGCTTTGGTTGATGGTACCAATGCCCAATAGAGGCGTCAATACCAAACCGGCAACGAATGCACCCACGATACCTACAATGATATTAAGTATCAAGCCTTGCTGTGCGTCTGTACGCATTACCAGACTGGCTATCCATCCTACCAGACCACCCGCTATGAGCCAAATTATGAAATTCATTTTTCTCTCCTTTAACTATGTTTATATTGTCGTTTTATACTTTCTCAACACACTTTATTGTGTGTTACACTATTATCATGCCACAATTAAGCCGACAGCGATATACGGGTATTCCCTACTCTTTGGTAAAAATAACCCCTATATTGAGTTGTCGCCAGGCTCATTGGACATGATATCCTTTGTACCGGCCGGCACGATACGCAGGCAATCGGGTCAACGTTCGTCCGTTGAAACATGGCAAGATATATCAAGAGAGGTAGAAATGAACAAAGTAAAATGGATACGCCCCGCAGTCCTTCTGTGGCTGGTGGGGATACTGGTCGTAACCGGCTGCCGTGACGCGGCCGATTCGCAGTCGAATCACGCAGAGTCAACGCCGGATCAGTCAGAAACGACACCCGATCAGAATCAAGAGGATCAAGACAAGGTGGTATCGAATAACATGGACGAGTGGCTGCAACAGATTCAAGATGGCGTTATAGACAGTTATAACGTCTCTGCTGCTGACGACGCCGAGCAATCTTTTCGCTGGGGATTGGGCTATCTAACCTACTATGGCTCCATGGAGCATATTGGTCTGGACAATATGATCTACAATGCTTTACGCGCCCACATTCGTTTAGCCACTGGCGAAACAACGACCGGCAATCTACCGCGCCATGACAATAACCTTCTCCAAATAACGGATGGCATTCAGCTTGATCCCAATATACCCCCAGAGAATCAAGTTGGACAAACGCCCGCGCTCAGACAGGCTATTCTCGACCGGGTGGTAGCGGACCAACGCATGCTTTCACCTGATGACGCGCTGGCTTCGGGGGAAATAATTGGTGTGATTGCCATCCCCTCACCGGAAGATATAGGCGCCAAATACCTGGTTTATACCCAGAACATACCGGGAGATGACTTTATCTTTTTGGGTGTGGTAATGGTTGTTGATGCCATTACTCGAGAGAGCGCGAATATGGGCGCCTATACCCATGGGGCTTGGGATCACCTACCCTGGCTGGGTGATGCTGCCGGCCCTTTTTGGCAGCAAGTTCCGGCTGGGGGTTCCGGCGACCCGGCTAAGACGACCGAGGGACGCCCCGGCGTTCTGTTCGTCCACGAAGGACAATACCAAGCGCTCAAATAATTGACCACCTCGATCTGGAACTGCGGGCCGGTGTCGGGCAGGTGACAGTCCGTCACCTTACAGGTCGCTAAACCAGATTGAAGCCATGCTGAACTGGCTGATCTATGTGAGGAGGCGCAAGCTCATAAAAACTAAATTATTTATCTTCCTGTTCTTGGGTTGGGGATTAATGCCGGCTTGCAGTCAGGCTCACCCCCAATCCACCCAGAGACCGGTTGAGCCGCTCCTGGTTGCGGCCGCTTCTGACCTGCAATTTGCCTTTACCGAAGTCGGCCAACGATTTGAAGCAGAAACCGGACAGCCGGTGATCTTCACTCTTGGCTCCACCGGTAACCTGACCAGCCAGATTGAAAATGGTGCCCCTTTTGACATTCTGGCCGCGGCCAACGTCTCCTTTGTAGACCGCCTGACGGAACAAGGATTGACCATCCCCGAAACGCAGCAGCTTTACGCCCAGGGGCGCATCGTCCTGGTCGTCAACCGGGAATCAGGCGTCCAGGCCATTAGCCTCGATGATTTATTAGAACCGACGGTTACGCGCATCGCCATCGCCAACCCGGAACATGCCCCGTATGGACAGGCTGCCCGCGAAGCGCTGCAAAGCGCCGGCGTGTGGGAAGCCATTCAAGAAAAATTAGTCCTCGGCGAAAACGTCTCCCAAACGCTGCAATTTGTGCAGACCGGCGACGCGCCGGTAGGCATCGTTGCCCTCTCTATCGCCGACGTGCCGGAGGTAACGGGCACACTGCTGCCCGATGATCTGCATGAACCGATCAATCAGGCCCTGGCCGTTATCAAAACGACGTCCAACGAGGCGGCAGCCCGCGCCTTTATCGAGTTTGTCAACGGCCCGGTTGGGCGAGAAATTATGACGCGGTACGGCTTTTTGCTGCCGGGAGCATTTTAGTGATGGCATTCGAAGTGGCTGCACTCGATTGGTCTCCCTTATGGCTGTCGCTGCGCGTCTCCTTGCTGGCTACTCTGCTGGTATTGCTGACCGGTTTACCATTGGCCTGGCTGCTGGCTCGTTATGAGTTTTGGGGGAAGGAGCTGCTCAACGGCGTCACCTCACTGCCTCTCGTGCTGCCGCCGACGGTGTTGGGATATTACTTACTGGTAGCGCTGGGGCACCAAAGCCCGTTGGGGCGCTGGCTGGAGGCGGTTGGCTGGCCGCTGGTTTTTACCTGGCGGGGAGCGGTAGTAGCCGCCGCCGTAGCCTCCTTTCCTCTGATGGTGCAGACAGCTCGAGCCGGTTTTGAAGGGGTAGATCGACGGCTGGAAGGGATGGCCCGCACGCTGGGGCGCTCTAATCCGGCTATTTTTTGGCGGGTAACGCTGCCTCTGGCCTGGCCCAGTCTGCTGGCCGGCACGGCCTTAGCCTTTGCTCGCGCTTTAGGGGATTTTGGCGCGACATTGATGGTCGCCGGCAATATCCCCGGACGCACGCAAACGGCCGCGCTTTATATCTACGATTTACTGCAAGCCAACCGGCGGGCTGAGGCCGGGGCGATGGCTCTGGTTATCAGCGTCCTGGCCTTATTTTTGTTCGTTGTTTCTCAAAGACTGGCCCGAAAGATGGTGCGCTGATGGCGTTTTGGGAAAAATTACTACCGCCCTTCTGCTGCCGGTGCAACGCCGCGGCTGGACGGAAGCGGTCACTGATGGCCGCAGCCATGTGCCTCATGAGCAGCATAGAATGATGTTAGAGATTACGATTCAAAAACAACTGCGTGACTTTGCCTTAAACCTGACCCTGACTACCTCCGGCGGGGTAACGGTGCTGTTCGGCCGTTCTGGGGCCGGCAAGAGCATGACGCTGGCCTGTGTGGCCGGATTGGCCGCACCGGATAAAGGGCGCATTGTGGTGAACGGCCGTACTTACTTCGACAGCATCGCTAACATCAACCTGCCCCCTCAGCAGCGTCGGGTGGGGTATGTCACCCAGGATTATCTTCTCTTTCCCCATTTGACGGTTGCCCAAAATGTTGCTTTTGGGCTGGTGAAGCACACCCGCCGTGAGCGTGATGCAATTGTCCACGAGGCTTTGAGCTGGCTGGAGTTGACCCAACTGGCGCAGCAGCG
>JAWOIM010000147.1:0-3225 GCA_046484685.1 Chloroflexota bacterium
GTGGCCAGGCTATGCCCAGTACTGACAACCACACCCCGCGCGCTTAAGGTCTCAATAACGGCCGTAGCCTGCGGCTGGTCACCCTGGCCCCGGAACTGCCGCAGGCTACGGCCGTTATTGAGACCTTAAGCGCGCGGGGTGTGGTTGTCAGTACTGGGCATAGCCTGGCCACTTACGAGCAGGCACAGACAGCGCTGGCAGCCGGTATTGGTTACGGTACCCATCTTTTTAATGCCATGCCCCCCCTACACCAGCGCCAACCGGGTCTGGCGGCCGCTCTATTAGCCGACACTGCCGTCACCGTGGGGATCATAGCCGACGGCCTGCACGTCCACCCGGTGCTGGTAAAGCTGGCCTGGCAATTACTTGGCCCAACCCGTTTCAACCTGGTGACAGACGGCATGGCCGCTCTAGGCTGCCCGCCGGGCCAATACCGGCTGGGTCCCACGCATGTTACCGTAGATACCAACAGCGCCCGGCTGGCCGACGGCACTTTGGCCGGCAGCCTTATGCCCCTGGATCAGGCCCTGCGCAACCTGATGGCCTATACCGGCTGTACGCTAGTTGAGGCCGTGGCTACGGTAACGGCCGTCCCGGCCCGCCTGCTGCAAATCGACCACCAAAAAGGAGTCATCGCTCCCGGTCATGATGCCGATCTGGTATTATTGACCCCGGACGGGCAGGTGGTGATCACTATTATTCAGGGAGAAATTGTTTGGCGGACGATGGACCATAGACCATAGACGATGATTCATCGTCCATCGTCCATCGTCCGTCGTCCATCATATTATGTTAACCAAAACCCATCTCTACCGCGAAATTCACCAGCAACCCGAGGTTTTAGCCCGCCTTTACCCGCAGGCCCGGCCGGCCCTGACCGAACTGGCCCGGCTGATCGAACGGCACCAAGTTACCCAGGTGGTCGTCGCCGCCAGGGGCACCAGCGACAACGCCGGCCGGTACGCCCAATACCTGTTGGGCAGCATGAACGGCCTGCTGGTAACGTTGGCCACTCCCAGCCTGTTCACCCTGTACCAACGCCCACCCCAACTCAAGGGCACCCTGGTGCTGGGTATCAGCCAGAGCGGCCAAAGCCCGGACATTGTGGCCGTGCTGGCCGAGGCACGGCGACAGGGGGCCATAACGGCCGTTATCACCAACACGCCCCAATCTGATCTGGCCCAACAAGGGGATGTAGTAGTCGATTTACAGGTGGGGGTAGAAACGGCCGTGGCCGCCACCAAGAGCTACACTGCTTCCCTGGCCGCCCTGGCCCACCTCAGCGCCATCTTGCGCCGCGACGAAAAGATGAAGGCGGCTTTGGCCAACCTGCCCCCTGCGGCAGCCACTACCTTGCGTATAGAACCAGCCATTGCCCAGGTAGCGCCTCGCTACCGCTATATGGAGCGCTGCGTGGTGATCGGGCGCGGCTACAATTATGCCACCGCCTTTGAACTGGCCCTTAAACTCAAAGAACTGACCTATACGGTGGTCGAACCTTACAGCAGCGCCGACTTCCGGCACGGACCGCTGGCCCTGATCGAAGCCGGCTTTCCCGTTATTGTTATTGCGCCCGGCGGCGTGATGACGGCCGAAATGCAAGCCTTCATGCGGCAGGTTGGCGCTCGCCAGGCCGAAGTAGTGGCCATCAGCGACGAACCGGACACGCTGCGGCTGGCCCGCATTGGGCTGCCTTTAGAAACGGCCGTAGCCGAATGGCTATCCCCCATCACCGCTATTATTCCCGGTCAACTGCTGGCCCTACACCTGGCCCACACTCGTGACTACGATGTTGACGCCCCTCGCGCTATCCAAAAAGTAACAGAAACCAAATAACTGTCTTACGATTTATCATACCCAAGCCAGGCGAGTATGGCAGCGTTTTGTGGGAGACCTGACAGGTTGGCAAGCTTTGCTTGCATCAAACCGGTCAGGTCTGTGCCCCACGATTCCTTGCTATACTCCAAGCCAGGCTTCCTCTTGACAAGCTATTTTCAATCTGCTACCATATGGTCATTATTTGGGAGCGCTCCCAAATGGGCTTGTTTTTCCCTCACCCATTCCATACGCTTATTTTTTTGTTTGGCATGGGAGCGCTCCCAAAACAAGTTTGTTAAAAAGAAGGATGCTAATGGCCAACATGACCCTGGAAAAGATTGCCGCCCTGGCAAATGTCTCCCGTTCCACCGTATCGCGGGTGATTAACGACCATGTCAGCGTTCGCCCTGAAGTGCGGCAGCGCGTATGGCAGGTCATTGAGGAAACGGGCTACCAGCCTAACATGGCCGCCCGCTCCCTGGCTGCCCGGCGCACCGGCATCATTGGCCTGGTCATTCCGCGCAATGCCCAGGCCATCTTTACCGACCCCTACTTCCCCCGCCTGATTCAGGGCATTACCCAGGCCTGTAACGCCAGCGATTACACCCTCTCTCTTTTCCTCTTTCACGATGAAGAAGAAGAGAAAAAGCTGCACCCGCGTGTGCTGCGCCACGGCTATGTGGATGGCGTCATCATTACCTCCTTCCACACCGACGACCCGCTTATTCCCCAACTGCAAGCCAACGGCATGCCCTTTGTAGTCATTGGCCGGCCACCCCATTCCGAGCAAACCAGTTTTGTCGATGCCGATAATGTCAACGGAGCCTATACGGCCGTTACCCACCTGCTGCGCCAGGGACGTCGTCGCATTGCCACCATCACCGGTCCCCTTAATACCGTTGTGGGCCAGGATCGGCTGCGTGGTTACCGCCAGGCGCTCCAAGAGCGGGGAATTGCTTTCGATGAAAGGCTGGTGGGAGAAGGGATGTTTACCGAAATGGAGGCCCGTTATGCTATGCGCCAACTGCTGGCCGAGCAGCCGGACGCCGTTTTTGCCGCCTCTGATGCCATGGCCTTTGGCGCATTGCAAACGTTACATGAAGCAGGCCTTACTGTGCCCGACCAGATAGCCCTGGTTGGCTTTGACGATTTACCGGTGGCCACCATCACTAATCCACCGCTGACCACCATCCGCCAGCCTATCCGCCGTACCGGTGCGCTGGCCATAGAAACACTCATCGATCTATTCGAAAACGGCTCCCAGCCGCCGCGCCAGATTGTGTTGACCACCCAACTGGTTATTCGCGGCTCTTGTGGGGCGCAGGCAGGTTAATGAAGTGGAAAGTGAACAGTGAACAGTGAGACAACAACCAACTACTCACTACTCACTACTCACTACTCACTACT
>JAWOIM010000157.1:0-7176 GCA_046484685.1 Chloroflexota bacterium
AATTCATCTAGTATTAAGATTAGCCCCAGCGCGGGCAGGTAAAAGATAAAGGGGATGAGGCCAATGGCCCGCAAGTTGCTGGGCACGATTTCGCCGGTGGCCAGGGCCGTAGGCAAAATCATGAGGAAGGGAGCCAGCAGCAGGAGGAGCAGGCTGGTGGTTTGCCAGTCGCGCAGCTCAGACAACTGAGACCTGACAGGATTTGAAATCCTGTCAGGTCTAGTTAGTCGATGGGCCACAGCCAGCCAGCCGAGTATCAGCGCCCCACCCAGAAACCAGCCGAACAACGGCCGTAACGGCCAGTTAAAACGCCAGTAGGGATCCCCCTGCACAAAAAACATTTGCAGCGAGCGCCAATAGGCTTCGCCGACCGTCAACGATTCGGCCCCCGGTGCCACCTGGCCGATCCGCACCCAAAAGGCGTCGGGATTGTTGCCAAAATAGAGCAGCAGCGGCCCGGCCACCAGCAGAGATGTTGCCCCCACCAATCCCAACTGTCCCCAGCGGCGACGACTGTGCCACAGCAAAGGCAAACAGGCCAGCAGGAGCAGCACGGGGAAAAGGCGCACCGCCAGATAGGTGTAGGCAGCCAGCCCTAGCATGACGCCCGCCCCGGCCAGCCAGCGCCAATCCTCACGGCGCAGGCCGCGCAGCAGCATGGCCACCGTCAGCGCTTGCAGCAAAGGCTGGCTGATGGCCCGAAATCCCAGGCGGCTGAACAAAACGTGCCAGAAGCTGACGGCCAGAATGGCGGCTGCCAGCAAGGCTATGCGCCGGTCGCGCAGCAGTTCGCAGCCGGCCCAATAGGTAGCGGCCACGGTCAGCAGGCCGATAAAAGCGGCCGTCAGCCGCAGTGCAAACAGCGATTCGCCTACAGCGGTCATCACCCCGGCTGCCAGGTAGAAGAAGAGAACCTCTTTGCCGGTGTAGCTGCTGATAAAGAGGGGGCGGTCACCACGAAAGGCGATGTCCCCCGTCAGGATGGCGTTGGCCGCTTCGTCAAAGTGCAGGCCGGGAGGGATGGTGGGCAGGGTGGGCAGGCGCAGAACGGCCGTTACCAGCAGCACCAGCACCAGCACCGCCAGCGTTTGCATGCGCGTCAGGCGAATCATATCCATATGGGTTGGATTGTAACCGCTGTTGGCCGCTTCGTCTAAAAGCGTGAAACGTGAAACGTGATACGTGATGCGTGAAACGTGATGCGTGCATTTTTCACTCGTCACGTATCATACATCACGTTCTCGTAGGTTTTTCGTGGCCTGAGCCTCAGTTTGGCGTGCAGTAAAAGGAACTGGTTTGCCCTAAAATATAGAATGACAGTTCATTTCTTACCTAAACTACTTGCAGAAAAAGGAGTGCGCAAGATGAAGGTTGTAAAACTGCACATTTCCCTGACTCTTTTAGTTATCATCTTGATCGCGCTGGCTGCTTGCCGCGCTCAGGAAGAAGAAACGGTGGTAGAAACGGCCGTTGCCCAGGCCACACCCACAATACTACCCACCAATACGGCCGTTTCTCCCACGGCCCCCGCCACGCCACCGCCACATCTCACCGCCACCAGCACCTCGCGTCCCGCACCAACCGCTACGCCCACCCCCGCCATTCCCCATCTATACGTGACCGGGGCCCACATCAGCACTGCCGGCTGGTCATCTGATAGCCAATGGCTTGCCTACTGGCTCTCTACCGAAGAAGATTTAGCCGGCCTGGACAGCCATACTGCACCGGGCGGAACGCTGCATTTGCTTAACAGCAGCAGTGGGCAAAGCTGTGCCCTGCCTCAATTCCGCACCGCAGCCGGGGGCTACATGAGTCTATCCTGGGAGGCGGACAACAGCCTGATCGTCCAGGACTGGGAGGCCCATGAGCAATGGCACGGCCAACCGTGCCGGCCTGACTCCTTTGTGCGGCTGGCTGACCGGCTATCCCCTCCGGATAGTCCCGATGGGGCAGTTGGTCTGTCTCCCGACGGTCGTTTTCGCACCACCCTTGAACTGCTAGAGGAAGAAGCGGACCATTGGCGCACGATGTTGACCGTTTTAGAAGAGGTGGATGGCCCAGAGATAACGGCCGTTACCTGGCGCACACAAGCAACCTTTGCCGAAAACAATCCGGGTGGTGAGTGGCTCAGCGCCACCCATTTCTTCATTCGCCTGGCAGAGGCTGGGCCGCTGCTGCTGGATGCCAAGCAACCGGGCGCAGTGATCGATATTCGGTCCGAGATATTTGGACTGGAACAGTCCGCGTCTGAGCAGGAGGTAATCGCTCTGCCCGGCCCTACACCGGACAGCTTCTACTTACGACTGTCTAGTGACCGGTGGGGGAATGCCCCAGCCCAGCTATACCACGCCGACAGTGGCCTCATAGAAACCTTACCCTATCAACGTTCGGCCTCACCAGCCGTTTCACCTGACGGTCAATGGATGATAATGTATGAAGAGGGAGGCAATGACTTCTGGATGCGGCGACTGGCTGACGTTGAGGGTGAGTGGCGTTTGCTGGGGAAAGAGGTCTCTAACAATCTCCGTTGGAATACAGACGTCACAGAAGTGGCCTTGAGTCAATTCTGGCAAGTAATGTGGCAAACCTTCCCTGAAGGCGATCTGATCGGACAATGGTCTACTGAACCGTTTACCAGCATGGCAAGCGGCTGGTCACCAGACGGCCGTTTTCTGGTTGTCATGGGATTGCCGGAAATTGGGTGGTACCGGCAGGCCCTATTTCTCTTTGATCGGGATGATGGCTGGCACACGTATGAAAATGAGTTCCTCGGCTATCGCTTTAGCTACCCGCCTGAAGCCAGGGTCAGAATCCAGGGCCTGACCGGCTTTCCACTCGACGAGCTGCCGGAAGAGATGACGGTCGAGGCTTACCAGACACAACTGGAAGCAACCTATCCCGATGACCTCTGTGTGTCTGTAGGATACCAGAACAGCTTTATTACCTTTGTGCCGGCTGCGGAAGCAGGCGGTCGTTATACCGTGCCCTGTGGCGTCACCGGTGTCGGTGATGACGATCTGGTTGAGGTAACGGAAACCTTCTTGATTGATGGTCGACCCTGTACGGCCGGCGGGCTTGAATTTTATCGAGAGGGTGTATGGCAAGGAGTATTTTACTTCCTGCCGCTGACCGAACATATTACCGTCCATTACGGCAAAAGCCAGGGATCTCAAGCACTATTCCTTGATGCCCAGGAAACGCTGCGGCAAATCATCAGTTCGTTCCGCTCAGAACAGGAACTGATTTGCGACGCCAATTAAGGGCAAAGGGGCTGAAGAGGAATCGGCCGTGCCCGCCATAATCCCCGATGAACTCTGGCAAGAAGCGCTGCTGGGCTGCCCATAGACGGGCATTAAGGTAGATAGGTGAGGTTTATTGCATCACGCATCACGTTTCACGGTTCACGCTTACAACATAACAATACTTGTGAACTTTATCACAAGCGTAGGTTTTGCGTAGCTTGGGCGTAGTCTCGGCGTACAGCGAGGGTATCCATTCCGTCATAGAATATGAAGCGTAGTAGAAATCTCTTCTTCTTCTCCTCCTTTTTAATGAGAGTCAGGTTTCGGCGTTCCTGACTCTCACAAAAACGATACGGGTCGGCCCTGAGGGTCGGCCCGTTTTTTTTGCCTTGTGATGGTCACAAGGCTATTTTGTATTTATGATTTAATGGCGGTGGGGATGCTGGTGGCCAGATTTTTAGTCGGGAGATCAATACTCCGATAGGCGGCCTTGCCAGCGTGCCCTATTTTCTTCCCGACGGTACAGCCAAAGTCCCAACGGGGGCATAAGCAGGCCAAACAAGGTCACGATGAGCAATTCGACACCAATTGGGGCTAATTCGGGATAGCCCGGCGGGTATCCCATCAACGTTGAGCGGAAAGCGTCTACCGCGTAAGAAAGTGGAATTAGCCGGGAGATATATTGCACCAACTCCGGCAGCACGGCAAAAGGGAAAAAGGGAGCGCAAAAGACCATAAAAGCAAATTGAAACAGGTTGGCTAAAGTCTGGCCGGCCTCCTTCACACGCAAGGTTAGCGCCGCGAAGGCAAAACCGGTGCCGAATGTGCCCGATAAAGCCAGAACCAGAATGCAGCCGCCCAGCAGCCCATTTTCAAAAGGCAGTTTGCCAAACATCATACTCATGAGTACAACTGCGCCAATGGAGAGTAGACCGGTCCAGAAGAGGGTCAGGGCGACGCGGGCGGCCAGGCTGGCGAATTTCGATGCCGGGCTGAGGTAAAGCTGCTCTAATGTGCCTTGCTTCTGCTCGCGGCGCACATTGTAGCCGATGGACCAGATCGTGTCTGACAGAAAGATGAACAGGATGAAGCCATAGACGACCAGGCCTGATGTTTGGCTGTTGGACTCAGCTTGCAGGCCGCCCGGCGCAAACATAGAAGCG
This sequence comes from Chloroflexota bacterium, assembly GCA_046484685.1. Taxonomy (GTDB): domain Bacteria; phylum Chloroflexota; class Anaerolineae; order Promineifilales; family Promineifilaceae; genus SLGK01. The sequence goes on from JAWOIM010000157.1 coordinate 4,406, forward strand.
GCCAATGTGATAATGACGATGATCAAAAAGACTTGACCAAAGCTGGCCACAAATTCAATTGGGTAGCGCAGCATGATGATGAACTCTTTGCGTACCATGGCGGCAAAGGTGCTGAAGGTTGCCCGGTGACCGTGTAGGGGCACGGCCGTTTTGTGAGAGGTTCCAGGATTCATTTTAAAATTGTCCTATGCCTTCATTGCGGCGCACCGAATTTTCCACGCGGTGGAAGACCCAGGCGCTAAATAGGGGCGTAATCATAAGGAATGCCCACAGAACAGCCATATCCAGATACCATTCGCCAAAGAAAAAACCTACTCCCAGCAGTGCCGACCGGACACCGTTGGTCATCCAGGTCGGCGGGAAAATAAGGGCAAAGAAGCGGACCATTGGTGGCAACACTGCCACAGGAAAGAAGATGCCCATCAGGAAGCTAATTACCCATTGCATCAGACCGATCAGCGCATTGGACTCTTTCACTTTAAGCACCAGGGCACCAAAGAGGAAAGTGAAACCATAGAGCGGTATCAGGCCGATGAAGATAAAGAGCAGCGCCAGCAGCACATTACCCTGCAACGGATTGACACCAAAGAGGAGGCAGCCCACAAAGTAGGCAATCAGCGCTGAGCCAACGCCCCGAATGGCGCTGTAAAGAGAAATCCCGGCAGCCAGTGTCAGGGCGGAAGTGGGTGTCAGATAGACGGCTTCCAGGGTTCCCGTTTCCTGCTCAAAACGGACCCAGTTAGCCAGTATCCAGAAAGCAGAAGAGACAATACTGAAAACGTTAGAACCGATGAGCATATAGGCGACGTAGTTGGTGGTGCCGGTGTTGGCGGCGAAGTTGGCCGCTGCCTCACCGCCGCCGGTGGCCCGTCCCAGCAGGATGGGCATGGCGGCAAAGACGATGGGGATGATGATTTCCAACCCGAGCTGGCCGGGATAGCGGGAGATATTAATGAGCCGCAGTCGTGTCTCGGCCAGCATCGCCGATAGCTTTTGGCGAAGGGTAGGGGGAGTATAGGCCAAAGTTGTCATGCTTGAATAGCCCTCGTTGCGTTGTTTTATTTTACGGCCGTATCTTCTGCTAATGTCCGGCCGGTGTGGGCGATGAATACATCTTCCAGGGTGATCTCTTCCGGCGTGATTTTACGCAGAATAGCGTGGTGGGCGTTCAGAGTGTCAATAAGCCGGGGAAGAAGATTGTGTGACTCACGGGTGACAACGGTGAGTTGATTATGGCCGTTGCTGGCAGCCAGCGCAACCTGGCTGACACCGGCTAACCGGCGCACAGCCTGCTCGGCCTGGTCAGAGATAACACCTTCCAGCCGGATCACTTCTTCCCGCTCTAAAGAGTATTTTAATTCGGGGACGGTTCCCTGGGCGATGACATGGCCGTGATCAATAATTGCCACCCGCTCACACAGCGTTTCCGCTTCGGCCATGATGTGCGTGGTGTAAATAATCGTTCGTCCTTGCTCATTTAGCTTCTTGACAATTGCCCGCAGTTCACGGGCCGAAGGCAAATCCAGCGTATTTGTCGGCTCATCCAGGATGAGAATGGGCGCGTCATTGATTAAGGCCTTACCGAAAGCGAGTTTCATCTTCTGGCCGGAGGAATATGTCTCCACGGCACGGTCGGCAATCTCTTCCAGGTGCAGCAATTCGATAATCTCCTGGGTACGGCGTTTTCGATCAACCGGATGCAGATGATAAAGGGCACCAAAAAAGATCAGATTCTCGCGCCCGGTTAACTTCCAGTAAAGACCGCGCTCACCCATCAACATGCAGCCCACCGTAGCGCGGATGGGATTGTCCTCACGACCCAATTCAAAACCGTTAATCCATGCTTTGCCCCCGGTTGGCAGGAGCAGCGTGGTCAGGCATTTGATGAGGGTCGTCTTGCCGGCACCATTCGGTCCCAATAAGCCAAAAATTTCCCCCGGACGAATTTCCAGGGAGATGTCTTTCAGGGCGGGTACTTCTTTTTGGGTGGATTTAAACAACCCCTGCCGTTGTTTGGAGAAATAGGTTTTTCTTAGCTTTTCGACAATAACCTGGCCTTTCATAATTTTACCTGTTTGAGCATGAATAACAGACCGCGAACAATGAAGTAACGTCCGTAGCAAATGAACCATGAATAGTAAAGATAATTCGTTTTGAGGTAAGAAAATTTATAGATTCGCTAAAATAATACAACAAGAAAGCTGTTTGTCAAGGGTTAATTTAACAATATCAATAATTATATTAATAATATCAATAATTAAGTTAAAGATTGTTAAAGCATGGCTCCCCGGTTAATGGTACAGTTTCTGACTGGCAGCATTCAACCGGTTTGGACTATAATCCGCCCCCATGTCAGATCAAGAAACAGACATAAACGAGTCAAATAACCGGGGGCTGGTGATGCGGGCGGCCGGGCTGGTGGGTGCGGCCGTTTTGCTCAGTCGCCTGGTGGGGCTGGGGCGGGATATGGTCACCAAGTATTATTTGGGCGTGACCACGCTGGAAGCCTCCGCCTTTGACGGCGCCAGCCAGTTCCCCGAAACGATCTTTCTCATTATCGCCGGGGGCGCCATTGGCTCTGCCTTTATTCCCACTTTTGCTGCCTACTTTGCCCGGGATGACGCAGCCGGGGGTTGGCGGCTCTTTTCGGCCATTGTCAATATGGTCACAGTTGTCATGATCGTGGTCTGTGGTCTCTTTATCTGGCTGGCTCCTGACCTTGTGACCTGGTTCTTTCCCGAACTGGTAACCACCGAACCCGACTTTCTGTC
>JAWOIM010000209.1:0-7787 GCA_046484685.1 Chloroflexota bacterium
GCTACTGACTACTGACTACTGACTACTGACTACTGGCTACTGACTACTGACTACTAACACTAAATGGAAGACAACTGGTACGAAGGGAATTGGTGGCAATGGTGGCAAGGGCTGCGCCAGAGTCCTGTTTACCGGCGAGAGCGGGGTGGATGGGGCAAACCAAACCCATTTTATGATCACCTGAGCCGGTATGTGCCCCTGGTTGTCCTGGCCGCCCTTTTTTTGGGCCTTTGTGGCGGGGTGTCCAGCCTTAACAATGCGTATGCCTGGTCTAATGAGGCAACTTTTTTACTCTGGTGCCTCACCTGCTTGCCGGGGGTACTGCTGTCGGTGCTGACGCTGTTTGCCGTCTTCATGGCCCCGGCCCTGACGGCCCCTATTGTCAGTATGGAAGTGGATCGGGGCAGTTGGGATATTTTGCGCCTGACGCCGCTGCCCACACGCACTATTCTGGCGGCCAAGCTGCTGGGTGCATTGGCCCGGCTGCGTATCTGGCTGCTGCTCTTTTTGCTGACGCTGCTGCAAGGGAGCCTGGTAGCCCTGACCGGTATGTTTTATAGTCAGGATATGCGGCTGGCAAGTTGGGCACTGGCTACCACCATTGTTTTTCGTCCCTGGCTGGAGATTTTTTTTGCGGCCATTGCGGGCTTATATGCCTCGGTTACGGTATCATCGGCCACGATGGCGCTGGTGGCGACTTACACGGCCGTTATCCTCATGCGCCTCATCAATAACACACCGCTCTGGTTCTTTATTATCAGCCTCTTTGAGCCAGATAGCGACTGGCTTTTCATCGGCGGCAATTTGGGACCAATGGCCATCTATTTGTTGACCATCATCGGTCTGGCCTGGTCCATCCGCCGCTGGGCCGATAAACAAGATTATAGTGCGTAGTGCGTGGTGCGTAAGATCTGCTACGCACTACGTACTACACACTACGGACAATTCTTATGAGTGAAACAACACACCCGCTGCCCCGACCGGTTTCGCGCTGGCATGGGTTAACCCAAAATCCGGTCATGGTCAAAGAACTGCGCGGCCGTATGCGTGGTCGGCGCGCTTTTGTAGTCCTGACTATCTATTTGTTGGCCATGTCGGGCCTGATCAGCCTGGTTTATGCCGCTTATGCCTCGGCCGCTGCCACCCCTTATGGGCCGGATCCGAGTGAAGCGGGTAAGGTGGTTTTTGCCGTGGTGATGGCTGTCCAGGGCTTTCTGGTTCTCTTTATTGGCCCGGCATTCACCGCCGGGGCCATCACCGGTGAAAAGGAGCGACAGACGTTTGACCTCCTGCGCACGACGCTGCTGCCGGCCCGCTGGTTTGTGCTGGGCAAATTGATGTCGGCCCTCAGCTATATTTTATTGTTGACGGTGGCCTCGATTCCTTTGCAAAGCATCGCTTTTCTGCTGGGCGGGTTATCATTTACAGAATTGGTGGTGGGTCAACTGCTGCTGGCGGTAACGGCCGTTGCCTTTGCCCTCTACGGTCTCTACTGTTCCAGCATCATGCGTACTACCCTGGCCGCCAGTGTGGCCACCTTTGGCGGCACACTTTTTGCCACCGTTGGCTTTCCCCTGCTCGTTCTGCTCATCTTTTGGGTCTTCAGCGCCTCCTTTCTTTGGTATGACGTCACTGATTTCTGGGAATATGTAGCCGCTTATGGGGGCCTGAGTCTGGTAGCTACCAATTTGCCGGCCACAGCCCTTGCCAGCGCCGTCATTTTGTTAGAAGAAGGCAGCCTCTTTTTCTTTGAAAGCCGTCTGGCCGGCCGCACCGTCTGGCTCTTTTCTCCCTGGTGGGTCTACATGCTGCTTTACAGCGGCATCTCTTTCGTCTTATACTACTTATGTGTGCGTCGCGTGCGGCGCGTGAGTGACAAGTAAACACGTAGTGCGTAGCAGCCCGTCAATACGCACTACGCACTATAATTGACTATGGACGGTAATTTCAGCACCCTCATTCCCTATTTAACCACCTGGACGCGGCGGCGGCGCTGGCGCGATGCGCTGATCTGGCTGCCGCGGGGGCTGTTGGCCGGCCTGCTGCTGGCGGTGGTAGTGGCGACGGCGGCCCGCTTACGGCCGTTTTTGACCAATCAAGAAGTCGCCTGGGTCAGTTTAGGGCTGGCCGGCCTGGGACTGCTGGTCAGTGCTATTTTGCTGCTGGCTCAGCGGGATGATTTGCCCGGCCAGGCCCGCTTTGCCGACCGTCACTTTCGCCTGCAAGAACGGGTGAGAACGGCCGTTGACCTGCACCAGGGTCGCATTGAAGCCCCGGCCGAACTGGTCCGGCAGCAGTTGGCCGATACGCTGGTCGCCATACAGCGCGTGGATGTAAAGACCGCCCTGCCCCTCAAGCTGGTGGGGCGCGATTGGCTGCTGTTGGGAGTGGCGCTTATTTTGTTGGCCACGGCCGTTTACCTGCCCAATCCTCAGGAAGAAATTTTGATCCATAACCGGGCCGTTGCCGAAACCATCGCCCAACAGGTTGAGGCGCTGGAAGAACTCAAAGAAGAAATTGAAGAAAATCCCGATCTCAGCGATGAGCTGCGTGAAGAGCTGCTGGCCCCCATTGAAAACGCCTTGACCCGGCTGGACGATGGAGCTATCAGCCAGGAAGAAGCGCTGGCCGCTCTCTCCGAAGCCGAAATCGATCTGCGTGAACTGGCCCAGGCCAACAACCTGGACAGTTTACAGCAATCCCTGACCGACGCCGGTCAAAATGCGGCCGACAGCAGTCTGTCTGAAGCCCTGCAAAGTGAGGGGTTGGCGGAAACCGGCGCGGCCCTCTCCCAATTAGCTGCCCAACTGCCCAGCCTGACCGCCGAACAGGTAGAAAGCCTGGCCCGTGACCTGGCCCAAACAGCCGCCAATCTGGAGAATATCGACCCCGAACTGGCCCAACAGTTGGCCGAAGCGGCTGCTGCCCTAAACGCAGACGATCTGGCTGCCGCCCAGCAAGCGCTCGGCGAAGCGGCCGCTACCCTCCAGGAGCGAGGCCAGCAGGCAGGCGCGGCCCAGCAGGCCCAGGCCGCCGCCAATCAACTGGGTGAAGGTCGTCAGGAAGTGGCCCAGGCAGGCACCGAGGGCACCAATGGAGAGGAAGGTAATGGCGCGGGCACCAACGGCGGCGAAGCGGGCGGGCAAAACGGCGAGCCTGGGCAAAACGGCAGTGGCGACGGCAATGGAAACGGTCAGAATGGGGGTCCCTCCTCGCTCACACCGGGCAGCGATCAAGCCGGTGCCGGCGGCATTGGGGAAGGGGATGGTCCCAGCGGCGTCGATGTTTTTGTGCCCGATTGGAGTGATCTGAGCCAGTTTGAAGGGATGGATATTGAACTACCGGCCGAATGTCGCCTCAACCCGCTGCTTTGCGGCGATGTGCTGAGCCAGTGGCCGTCCCACATGCGCCCCCAGGGCAGCCAGGTTCCCTATGCCGATGTGTACGGCAACTATCGCGACGCCGCCAATCAAGCCCTGGATGAGGATTACATTCCGCTGGGAATGCGCGGCTTTATACGAGATTATTTTTCATCGTTAGAACCATGAAGCGTGAAGCGTGAAACGTGACGAGTGAAATCCTCACACATCACGTATCACGTTTTACGGGTTACTTGGAGAACGCTATGTCTGAACTGTCTGCCGATCAATTTCGAGAAACGGCCGTAACCATCGAAACTGAAATAGCCAAAGTCATTGTTGGCCAAAAGGAGGTGGTACGGACCGTCCTGGTCGGTATTCTGGCCGGAGGTCATGTGCTGCTGGAAGGGGTGCCTGGCCTGGGCAAAACAATGCTCATTCGTACCCTGGCCCAGGCGCTCGACCTCGACTTTAGTCGTATCCAGTTCACGCCCGACCTGATGCCGGCCGACATTACCGGTACCAACATCATGGAGGAGCAGGCGACCGGCCAGCGCGGCTTTCGTTTTCAGCACGGTCCCGTCTTTGCCAACCTGGTTCTGGCCGACGAAATCAACCGGGCTACACCTAAAACCCAATCCGCCCTGCTGGAAGCGATGCAGGAGCACACCGTCACCGTGGCCAACACAACCTATTCTCTGCCCAGCCCCTTCTTTGTGTTGGCCACCCAAAACCCCATTGAGCAGGAAGGGACTTACCCCCTGCCCGAAGCGCAGCTTGACCGCTTTCTGTTCAAAATTGAGGTCGGTTTTCCCTCGGCCGTTGACCTGACCGAGATTCTGGCCCGCACTACCGGCCAGGAGACTCCAATAGCGGCCAAAGCGGCCGACGGACCGCGCCTGCTTTCTATGCAAGCGTTGGCCCGCCAGGTTCCTGTTGCTCAGGACATCAGCCAATATATCAGCCGCCTGGTAGTGGCTACCCATCCCAACCAGAGCCATGCGCCCCTGGTCAAACAATACGTGCGCTACGGGGCCAGTCCGCGTGCCGGCCAGGCGTTGGTCCTGGGGGCCAAAATAACGGCGCTGCTGGCCGGTCGCTACAACGTCAGCTTTGAAGACATAGCCGCCATTGCCCCCGCCGCCCTGCGCCACCGCCTCATTCTCAACTTCGAGGGCCAGGCGGAAGGCATTCAGCCGGACGTGGTCATTGCCGATTTACTGGAAAGTGTAGAGCAGTGAAAAGTAAAAAGTGGAAAGTGGAAAGTAAGAAGTGGAAAGTAGCTGACCGGCAACCTGCCATTTAGAAACTTTCAACTGCTTACCTCTTACTACTTACTACTTACTACTTACTACTTACCTCTTACTTCACTATGCCCATTTTCGACGAATCCACTCTCACCAAACTGGAACAACTGACCCTGGTCGCTGACCGGGTGCGCGTGGGCGTCATGAAAGGGGACCGGCGCAGTCGTAAGCGGGGCAGTTCGATTGAGTTTGCCGACTACCGGGATTACAGCAAAGGGGATGACCTGCGCCGGCTAGATTGGAATGTGATGGCCCGACTGGAACGGCCGTTTATCAAGCTGCTCGAAGAAGAAGAAGACCTGGCCGTCCATATCCTGCTCGATGCCAGCGCCAGTATGGACTGGCCCGAAGACACCGAGGCTGAAAACAATAAGCTGGGGTACGGGCTGCGCCTGGCCGGAGCCTTGGGCCACATTGGCCTCTCTACCAACGACCTGGTGCAGATAACGCTGCTCAATAGTCAGGGGGATCGCACCTGGGGGCCTTTCCGGGGACGGCGCAACAGTTTACACTTGCTGCAATTTTTAGAAACGGCCGCTGCTTCCGGACCCACCGATCTCAATATCTCTCTGCGCAACTACGCCCTGCGTGCCCGCCGGCCGGGCCTGCTCTTTCTCATCAGTGACTTCCTTTCCCCCGGCGGCTGGCGCGAGGGCCTCAACGCCCTGCAAGCACGCGGCTACGAAATTGGCCTTATCCACCTGTTCAGCGCCGACGAAATCGACCCACCTCTGGGTGGTGACCTCAAGCTGGTAGACATAGAAACCGGAGCCGAAGCGGAAATCACGCTCGACCCCACCACCCGTGACGCCTACCGCGCCCGCCTGCAAGAATGGCAGGCCGAACTGGCCGGCTACAGTGCCGCCCGCCGCCTTCACTACATTCCTATGGTGACCAGCAGCCCGTGGGAAAAGCTCATCCTGCAGACCTTGCGCCGGCAAGGGTTGGTAAAATAAGCATGATGCTAAAGAGCCTGATTTTCCTGCCATGTCACAAAACGCAGTACGATCTCGTCTTACCTTCAGTATGTTAACGTGGTGGGAAACCTGGTGTGGCTTGGGTTGGCACTGTTCCTTGCCTACGGCAGGCTAGTTGAGTTTGCAGTTTAGGCTTCCAGTGCGATGTATAATCTGTAACCAACGGCCGTTGCTTAATGATCTACCTGGCAAGAAATAGAGGTCTGTGTCATAGTCGGACATGATATTTCCGCCTACTGGAACCCGGGTTGCGGTGATCTGGCCTGATCGTTACAATGGCTACGTAATGAGAAATGGTCCTGTAGATACGTTTCCCATCCGCATTTATATGCTGGGGCGATTTGAAGTAACACGAGGAGAGCAGCAGTTACGGCCCACTGATTGGAAACGGCGTAAAGCGGCTGCCTTGCTGCAACGCCTGGCGCTCGAACGTCGTTTGCTGAAAGACCAGGCCATTGAGTTCCTCTGGCCCGGCAGCGATCCCGACGCCGGTGCTAACAACCTGTACCGGACTCTCTATGCCCTGCGCCAGACGTTAACCGACGGGCTTGATCTGGATGCACCCGAAGCTGTTTTCTCCTTTGTCGATGGTCGCCTGCTGCTTCATGAAGAAGTCTGGGTAGACGTTGAAGAGTTTAGACGGCTGCTGGCAGAGCCAGCGCCCACGTCATTACAGCAGGCGCTTGATGTATACCAGGGCGATCTGCTGCCTGAGGCGCTATACAGTGAGTGGACGCAAGCGCCGCGCCAGGAGCTGCGTCGCGCTTACCGCGAAGCCAGCCTGACCCTGGCCGGCCAACGCCGGCAGCAGGGCCAATACGGCAAAGCGATTGCTTTATTGACGCCCTTGCTGGATAACGATCCGATCGATGAACCAGTCCACCGCGACCTCATGCGCCTTTACGCGCTGCACGGCCGTCGCCCTGAAGCGCTGCGCCAATATCAAAGTTGCGTGGACGCCCTGGCCACCGAACTCGACCTCTCCCCTACGGCCGAAACCGAAGCCCTGTATGCCCAAATAGTTAACGGCGATTTGCCTGCTGCCCGATCCGCACTGTCGGCCGCCGTGCCGGATTCCGGGCCTTTGACCGGCCAGCTCCCGCCGGCCCCCATTCAAATCGAAGTTGGAGGCGATACCCCGTTTGTAGGCCGGGAAGCGGAGCTGGATCAGGTGCAGGCGGCAATGGCTGCCGTTCGCAGCGGGCAGGGGCAAACAATTTTACTGGCCGGGGATACCGGTGTGGGCAAAACCCGCCTGGCCTATGAGGCGCTGCATCTGGCCGCCAGCGACGGCATGGTCACGCTTGTTGGGGCGGCCTATGAACAGGAAGGGCAGTTGCCCTACCAACCCTTCATCGAAGCCTTTAACCGTTATCTGGTCGGGCAAAAACGGCCGTTAACCGACAATCCCATTACCCATTTCCAACCCTCCGACACCAACGACCTGCAGCAAGAACAGTGGGCCTTGTTCAATAACGCCGCTACCTTCCTGGCCGGGTTGAGCCAACAGTCACCGGTCGTGCTGCTGGTAGACGACCTGCACGCCGCCGATGAGGCCAGCCTGCGCCTCTTCCATTATTTGGCCCGCCACACCCGCCACACCCCCATCATCCTGCTGGCCACCTACCGCACCGACCTTGACCTGCCGGCCAGCGCCCCCTTTGACACCCTGCTCAACGCGCTTTACCGGGAACGATTACGCACCCTGATCCGGCTCCGGCCGCTGCCCGGCGACGCCGTAGCCAATATTGTGGCCCAAATATGGCACGGAGAGGTAGAAGAGAGCCTGTTGCAAACCATTTTTGAGGTGGCAGAAGGCAACCCCTTCTTTACCGAAGAGGTGACCCACGCCCTGGTTGAGTCAGACCGGGTTGAGCAGGTTAAGGGACGTTGGCGTTTGCAGCCGGGAGCTGATCTGCATATTCCCGCCGGCCTGGGGGAGCTGCTGCGCCAGCAAGTGGCCCGGTTGGGAACGGCCGTTACCGTCACCCTCGAAGCCGCCGCCGTCATGGGTCGCCAATTCCACTTTGAGCTGCTGCGCCAGGTCTCCCCGTTGGCCGAGTGGCAGTTGCTCGACGCCCTGGATACAGCGCTATCCGCCCGCCTGCTGGCGGAAACAGAGGAAGACGGCTACCGTTTCCGCC
>JAWOIM010000243.1:0-4569 GCA_046484685.1 Chloroflexota bacterium
TAAACTCAATTACTTGGTAACTACTTAGCTAGAAACCGGGTTTTTCTCTGGTACGGCAATCGTGATGTATGTCAAAAACCCGGTTTCTCCAGAGTGCGTTTCTCCTCTGATTATTGAGAAGATACGCTACTAGAATCAATAACGGTAAATAGCGGCCAGGCCCGTCTGCGTCGGCATCTGCTCCGGGGGCATGATGACAACTTCGCCGCCCATTTTTAGGGTCAAGGCTGCCAGGTCGTCAAGCGCATCATCAATTTCCGGGTGGTCCAGGTCGGCCGGGATGAGATCGCCAGTAGCGGCATCAATCCGGCCGGGTATTTCACGGCCGGACTCGAGGAGCAGCGTGGCTACCCGCCCCGCCACGGCCGTTTTTGCCACCCACGCCAATTGGTCATGACCGAGATTGCGGGACATGGCCTGGCTGAACTGCTCGGCCAGGGCGGTTAGCCGGCTCAGATAATGGGGCTCGACGACCTGCCAGGCACGCTCACGGAGGCTCTCAAGGGGCAGGGCATCCGGATAGCTGTCAACACCCCCTTCCAGCAAAAATGGGTTGCGGCTGACCTGGTGGAACAGGTGATGGTGCTCCGGCAAGGCGGCCAGGATCAGCGGTAGGGTCGATGGCTGCGAGTGGCGTTCCAGAATCGCCCGGTCAACGGCGCGGAAGAAACGATCGGCATCGCCATCTACCTCGGCTGCTTTGCCACCGTGGCCGTGGTGCATGCCCGGCTGCATTCCCCCCGCGCCGCTGTGCTGCGTTCCCGTCACGCCGCCATAGGAGGCAACGCCGAGGTGTGGCTCGGACAGTTCTTCACCCAGTGCCTCGGTAATCGTGCGCGGTACGCCTGGGGCCAGTTCGATCTCGTCCACGGCGTTGCGGTTGCCCTCGAAGAGTTTGATCTCGTGCCGGCTCAGGCCGAGGATTTGGTAGCGATCGGCCGACTGGAGCGTGCGCAGCAGGGGTTTGGTGTGAAAGGTGTCAGCCACGATGGCTAACTCTGCCACGGGCCGCTGCAGCTTGTAAACGCGGAACAGATCCTTCGTCCCCAACGCGGCCAGGCCGTCAAGGGTATGGTTCCAGAAATCGCGGTCATCGGCCAGGGCCAGAAACGGCTCCAGCAGCGGCTGAATCTCGTCTGCCGGGTATTTTTGCAGCAGTGATTGTTGCAATTTTTTCACCAGGTTGCCAAAGCGAATCGGGTCTTGCTGGTTTTCCGGATGCCGCCGGTGGGTCGTCTGGTAGAGTGAGAGGCAGGGTGGCTCGTAGTCGCCTAATACCTCAGCTATGGCGTTTTTATCTAACGTATCCATTAACTTCTCCTGGTTCATGTAAAAAGGACGGTAAAATGTAGTTGCCGGACAGCGCCGGCTTATCTGTGCCAGGGCGCTTCGGGAACGCCTTGCAGGAAAGCCACAAAGACCAGTTCTGCACCATCGGCGCGAATGGCGTGCGGCTCGCCATTTGACAGTTGACCCTCCGGTCGATGAGGGAATAGGGTATCTCCCTACCATACTGGTTCTCAGTTACGGAAATAGAAACCAGATTTTAAGTCAAACTTAGCGGGCGAGATAACCACCATCCACAGGATAATAAGCTCCCGTTACAAAGGATGCTTTCTCGGAACTGAGCCAGACCACCAATTCTGCTACTTCTTCAGGCCTTCCTAAACGCCCAATTGGATGCAAGGACACCAGCATACTTTTTGACTCTGGATCAGTTTCGATCTCCTGGATGAGCGGAGTACTAATAAAACCCGGGCCAACGACGTTGACAAGAATCCCCTGCGGTGCATACTCCACTGCTGCACTCTTAGTCAGTCCCAATACACCATGTTTGGCCGCCACATACCCTACCGCTCCCGCAAATCCGACTTGCCCCAGGATGGATGCCATGTTGACAATTGCGCCACCGCCACTCTTAAGCATTGCCGGAATCTGGTACTTCATGCAGAAGAAAACCCCCGATAGGTTGATGGATAAAACTTGCTGCCAACCTTCGACGGAGTAATCTGCGGTTGGGTTCTCTTCGCCACCGATTCCGGCATTATTACAGGCATAATCGAGCCGACCATATTGTTCCATAGCTGTCGCCACCATGCGCTCGCAATCAGCGGGGCGAGACACATCCGCCTCTACGAAAGTCGCTTGCCCACCTGCCAGGCGTATCTGATCGGCGGCTTGCTCGCCTGACGTCTGATCAATATCGGAGAGGACTACGGCCATGCCCTCTTGCGCATACCGTTCGGCCACACTTTTGCCGATACCTGAGGCCGCTCCTGTAACAATTGCTACTGTTTTTTGCTGGTCCATAACTAACGTATCCTTTTATATTTTACCTATAAAGATGCGGCTTACCGGTGCCACGGCGCTTCGGGAACGCCATGCAGGAAGGCCAAAAACACCAGTTCTTCATTATCGGCACGAATGGCATGTGGCTCGCCCGTATCAAAAATCAGCAAGTCGCCAGGGCCAAAGCGCTTTTCCTGACCGTCACCGCCAGAAAATAGCCCCTCGCCTTTAAGGATCGTGATATAGACCGGCGAGTTGGGGGCTGTATGCTCTTTAACAGACTGGCCGGGTTTCAGAGCGAAGCGGAGGATACGGCCGTTCTCGTTCACAAAAAGCGGCTCGGCATACGGATTGTCGTCGTGAAAAACCCAGTTGTCGTGTAAGGAAATAGCTTGCATGAAAAACACTCCTTATATATCTACTTGTAGATCAGCGGCAGAAAGATCGAGTAATCGGCCTCAATAAAGTTGGCAGTTATCATTAAATCAGTTGTCATCAGAACCTCTACCGGACTTTGCCTGCCGGTGAGATCCCCACTCCAGGATGAGAAAATCCAACCAGATTCTGGAATAGCTTGCAAAGTAACCAGGCTGCCATGCAGGTACTCATCCAGGTCGGGTTCTACGTTAACCATACCTAAACCATGGGCATCGACCAGCAACGTATAGTAAACCGGATCCGAGAAACGGGCGGTAACCGTTTTGTCGCCATCCATGATAAGCGTTGCCGGATTAACTGAACCGGTCAAATCATCAGCCCATTCAAAAAAAATATAGCCAGGGTTGGGCTGCGCCGTCAATGTGACCACCTGACCAAACAGGTGCGGTTCGGCCGGAGACGTGTTGACCGAACCTGAACCCTCAGTTTCAACCACCAACTCTACCGGTTCACAATACCCTTTGCCCCCAAGAACCTTCGCATAATGGTACGCAATCTCGGCTGAAGACAAAGCCCGGTTATAAACAGCGATCTCGTCCAGCCTACCTGAAAAGTGATAATAGGGTGGACCATAGATTACTTCATAGTAGCCGAAATTGATTTCATCTTGACTAACCCAATCACCTATAAAGCTGGTCATTGCGGATGTGGCCAGGCTGCCATCAACATATAGTTGAACCAAACTATTGGTACCGTCATGCACGGCAACGACGTGATGCCATTCTCCATCGTTTAAAGCCGGCCCATCAGAGATCTCTTTTCCATTTTCCGCTGAATCTCTTAATGCAAATACAGCGCTGTTACTGCCGTGATCGCAGCCGACCCACCAGGCAGGTATGCCGGCGTGCCTGCCTACAAAAATCACCGATCCATCACAACCCTCGGCTTCAGGAATGTTCACCCACACTTCAATTGAAAAATCACTGCTGCTATCCCAATCAAAATCAGTGCTGGCCGGTACGTCAATTCCCTGACTGCCTATAAAATGCTGTCCGCCATTTAGAACGCCCTCATCCGGCAGAGGACACATATTGCCGGTGCAGTGCCCATCATTAGAACCGGCAGAATCCACAAACGTTGAACCGGTAATTTCATCCAGCTTCCAATAGGAGATCATATCTAATGGACAGATGAGCGTTGAGGCAAGGTTGTCCGGCTGATAAGTTTGATCCTGCTCTAAATTAAACGCGGCCAATTCTAACAATCTGTCGTTCGAGCTTTCAGGATGTTGGGCAGTCACCCCGATTATGGGTGCAATAGCTGCTCTGATGAGCAGTACGGTGATAAAGGCTGTTAAAAACACAGTTATTCTTAACATATTTGGCTCCGTTAGCTTGATTTGTTTTAGCGCTTATCGTAACACCCCTTGTGTCTTGTACGCCTACGGCCGTACAATGATTGGCAGATATAAGAAATTGAATAGCGGAGTATTGGAGATGATGGGGGAACCGTTACTATCTATCGTCACTGCCCCATTTAGTGACAAGGCTCTACCAATCAGTCCTGCGCCAGTATCGAGCGTGATGCTTGCCTCGGCCAGAATATTGCCGTTGAATTGAGTGCCTGTACCGAGGGTTGCAGAACTGCCGACCTGCCAAAAGACGTTAACTGCTTGGCCGCCATTGATCACGGTCACAGACGAGTTAGCGGCAGTCGTGAGTGTGCTTCCCATCTGGAAAACCCATACGGCCAGGGGGTCGCCCAGGGCATCAAGAACCAGGTCGCCCGTCAATTGCGCCGACGTATCAGTATTATTCTCTTTGCCCATTTTTGCTATGGCATAACTATTTATTTTTTAACAATAAATGTCATAAATTCACCAAAATTAGTCAGAAGCGCCAT
>JAWOIM010000495.1:0-4081 GCA_046484685.1 Chloroflexota bacterium
GCGGCGACCAAAGCGCTGGATATGCTGTATGGGGTAGAGCCGTCCACGGCCGTTAAGAAGCTGCGCGAACTGTTCTACATGGCCTTCTACTGCACCGACCATACCGTCCATTTCTATGCCCTGGGCGGGCCGGACTTTGTGCTAGGTCCAAATGCCCCGGCCGCCGAGCGCAACATTTTAGGCGTGATCCACAAGGTGGGTCTGGAGGTGGGCAAGCAGGTGATAGATATGCGCCGCCGCAATCACCACGTTATCCAGATGTTGGGCGGGCGCGGCGTCCATCCGGTGGCCGGTTTGCCCGGCGGCTGGAGCCGGGCCATGCGCCAGGAGGAACAGCCAGAAATCGAGGCCATTGCCCGGCAGAATATCGAATTTGCCTTATTCAGCCTGCAACTGTTTGAAGACGTGGTGCTGGCCAATAAGGAGTACGTGGATCTGGTCTTGTCGGACGCCTTCACCCACCAGACTTATTACATGGGCACGGTGGACAGCAACAATCAGCTTAATTTCTATGATGGTTTGATCCGGGTGGTTGGTCCGGACGGCAAGGAGTTTGTCAAATACCCGGCGCAGGATTACGCCAGCCATATTGCCGAACGGGTTGAGCCGTGGTCTTACTTGAAGTTCCCCTACTTGAAGGGCGTGGGCTGGAAAGGGTTGGTGGATGGGCCGGACAGCGGCGTCTACTGTGCCACGCCTTTGTCCCGCTTGAATAGTTCTGACGGCATAGCCACGCCGGAGGCACAGGCGTTTTTCGACAAGTTTTACACGACGTTGGGCAGCGAGAAGATGAACGGCCGTTACACCCCCGTTCATCACCGCTTAGCCACCCACTGGGCGCGGCTGATAGAAATGCTCTACGCCGCCGAGCGGATGCTGGAGCTGGTCCAGGACCCGGAAATCACCGACCCCAACGTGCGCCCCATCGTCACCAACAAGCCGACCGAGGGCATTGGCAGCGTGGAAGCGCCGCGCGGCACCCTGACCCACCATTACCAGACGGATGAGAATGGCATTCTGACCAAAGTCAACCTGATTGTGGGCACGACCAACAATTACGCCCCTATCGCCATGTCGGTCAAGAAGGCGGCGCAGGGATTGATCAAGAAAGGGACGGTCGTTACCGAGGGGCTGTTGAACACGATTGAAATGGCCTTCCGCAACTACGACCCCTGTATGTCCTGCGCCACCCACACCCTGCCCGGCCAGATGCCGCTGGAAGCCCGCATCTACGACGCCGCAGGCAACGAAGTCGAGCGGCTGTCGCAGTATGTGTAAATGAGGTTATCAAAGATTACGCAGATGACGCAGATTTTTTCTTTACATCTGCGAAATCTGCGAAATCTTTGACGAAAATTGTTATGAAAACGCTTGTCGTTGGACTGGGCAATCCTATCCTCACGGATGATGGGGTGGGGGTGCAGGCGGCCTGGGAATTGGAACGGGTTTTGAGCCGGCGGGCGGTTAACGGCCGTACCAATCTAACCGCCGTTATGGATGGCTTACAGGCTGAGTTTGACGGGCCGGCATCGGCTATCACCGTCACCGAGGCCAGCGTGGGCGGCCTGCGGCTGATGGAGCTGATGATCGGTTATGACCGGGTGATTATTATAGACGCGCTCAAGGTGAACAACGGCTTGGGCGCGGGCAGCATTCACCGGCTAACGCTGGACGACCTGGTCGAGATCAGCCCCACGCAGCACAGCGCCTCGGCCCACGACACGACGCTGATCACGGCCCTGGACTCTGGCAAGCAGCTCGGCTTTCACCTGCCCGACGAAGTGATCGTTTACGCCGTTGAAGTGGAAAATGTGCGGGATTTTAGTGATGAACCGACAACGGCCGTTGCCGCAGCGATTCCGAAGGTGGTAACGGCCGTTTTAGCAGAATTACGAATTATGAGTTACGAATTACGAACTTCGTAACTCGTTATTCGTAACTCGTGATTTTTTGGGAGGCGATCATGATCTCACCTGAACTACTGCGCCGCTACCCGTTTTTTGGCGGGTTAAGCATGGAGGAAATCAGCCTGCTGGCCCAAATGGGCGAAGAAATCACCGTCAAGAACGGCCATTACTTCTTCAAAGAAGGGGAAACGCTCGACCATTTCTACCTCAACGTGGCCGGGGCTATCGCCATTGTGATGCAGTTGCCCGCTAAAGGGATTGTCCATTCTGTTTCCAAACAATATCTGCGGGAATATGAGACCAACGATGTGGTGGTCAGCACGGTGGGGCCGGGCGAAATTTTCGGCTGGTCGGGTATGGTTGAGCCGTTTGTGGCCACGGCCGCGGCCAAAGCGACCACCGACTGCCGGGTGGTCCAATTCAACCGGCACAAATTGTGGGAAACCTTCGGCGACAATTACCATTTTGGCTATATGATGAGTCAGAAGGCGGCCCAGGTCATCCGCGACCGGTTAAAAGATTTGCGCATTGAATCATTGGCGGCAATGGCAGCCTGATTTCGCTCTAAACCGGTAACTACTGACGCCGAGAAGCCAGGCTTTTGCTACGCATTGGCAGGCATTGCTCCAGAGAAAAGCCTGGCTTCTGGCTTAGTGGCCAGAGCGTTAGTAGTTGCCTTAACCGGCGAGATACAGGTCATCGAGGCAGATTATGCAGCTCTTAGCAATTATGAATGGTTCATATGGCCGGCGCCACGTCGCCAACGTGCAGGCTCAGGGGCCGGCAGCCTGGTCGCTGGCCGTGTGGGAAGCGCCCATCTTTTTCCCGCCGGTGATTGATTACCCGGAAGAATATTTGCCCCCAGACCTGCCCGCAGCCGATTTAATCCTGGCCTTTGCCGAGCATAAAGGGGTGGCAGAATTGCTGCCGGACGTGGCGGAGCGTACAGGCGCAGCGGCCGTTCTGGCGCCTGTTGATAATGAAGCGTGGCTGCCCCGGGGTCTGGCGCGTCAGCTTCACGGCTGGTTGGCCAAAATAGGTGTAGCCTGCGCCACGCCCAAACCCCTTTGTTCTCTCACAGAGCAGGATTACGGGGTGACCCGCCGCCAGCGCGCCACCTATGACAGCCCGCTGATCGCCGAGTTTGCCCGCTACTTTGGCCAACCCAGGCTGCGCATCACCGTCAATGAAGGCACGAAGCTGATAACGGCCGTTTCTGTAGAGCGTGACGCGGTATGCGGCTGCGCTTGCTACGTAGCGGCTGCGTTGGTGGGCAAGCCCGCTGCTGACGCCGCAGAGCATGCCGGACTTTTGCACCATCACTTTCCTTGCCTGGCCAGTATGAACATTGATCCCGATTTTTCCGATACGCTCATGCACGTGTCGGGCAATGTGTTAAAGGATGAGGTGGCCCAACAGGTACGGCCGTATCGCGACATACCCTACATTACGCCCGGCAAGCGCGGCGACAGCGAGCAACCAACAAACCAACCATGTCACCGGCCAAATGACCAATTTTAGTTTAGTGACATTTATCACTTCGATCACTTGTGATCTTCACTTGACCGGACCATTCGTTTACTAAATGATTATCAGTAGTTGGAAGTGATTTGGGAGCGCGGGCAGCTTGCCCGCCAGATGCGGATAGGGCTGTCCGCGCTCCAATTCGATACTATTAACAATCAAAAGGCGGGGTGAAAAACCGCGCCTTTTGCGTTTGTAAAAAGGTGGTGTATAGATGGAAAGCTTTTCCTTGAAAGTTCCGGCTATGTACGGGGATCACCACGTTACCGCTGCCCGTGAGCTGCTGCTAAATCTGGCCGGAGTCACCGACGTATACGCCAGCAGCAGTTTTCGTCTGGTTGAAGTACAGTATGACCCCGCCCAAATTGCCCCCCAAGACATTGAGTCCACATTAGACGAGGCCGGTTACCTGAGCGAACTGCCCCTGCCGGCCGAAACCAGTATCCCGGCCACCGAAAAGAGAAACGGCCAGCCCGCCCTTTTCCGACACACAGCCGCCTACGTTCAAACCGGGCGTACCATCAGCTTTGCCCAAAAGCTGCCGGACGTGGAACGGCCGTTGTGGCCTTGCCCTGGGATGGGCGTCCTGAGGAGTGAACAGTAATCGGTGAACAGTAATCAGTCAGTAATCAGTGAACGGTACTGAACAC
>JAWOIM010000545.1:0-6760 GCA_046484685.1 Chloroflexota bacterium
TCGACCCCATGTTGAGAGCGGCCATGTCCGGTTTGAGAGCGGGGATATGGTGGCTGCGCTCCTCCCGGCTGATACCGACGGCACCGGTGGAGTAGTTGATGAGGAGGTCGGGGCACTGTTGGCGAACGGCCGTATCAATCCGGGCATAGGTCTCCACGTCAAAGGCGGGCAACCCGTTATCCTGGCGGGCGTGGATATGGACAATACTGGCGCCGGCGTCCTGGCTGCGCCGCGCCTCGGCCGCAATCTCCTGCGGCGTGTAGGGGATGGCCGGCGACTGCTGGCGGTTGGCCAGCACGCCGGTCAAAGCGGCGGTGACGATAATTTTAGCACTCATCAATTGTTGGTGTATTTATATCTTCATAGTAAATAACCTTGCCCTGATATTCACCAAACAGTTCCTGGACACTTTTCTTCTGTTGAATCGGAACAATTCGCAACACTGGTGTGTTTTCGTCTGTCACGATCAACTCATCACCACTCAACTCCAACTCGCGGAAAACCTCAAGCATATTAATGCCCAGTTGCTTTTTTGACATAGTTTTTTGCATAAAGAACACCTCTTTATAATCAAAGTCATGCTATCCACAAGTCTATTATACACTACGCCTGCCAGTCGCGTGCATCGACCATGCCGGGGGCGTCGGGCTGGATGGTGCCGGCGGTGACGAATTCGACCTCATCCACCCGCACGCGGCAGATGTTGGGGATGATTTGTTTGAGGTTGTCGGCCACGGCCGTTTCATTCACCTCACCCTCAGTTTCCACCCGCAGCGTAAAATGGTCCTTAGCGGCCTGCCGGGAAACGACGCCCTGCACCGTCTTGACACCGGCTACCTGCCCGGCAGCAAAACGAAGCTGGTTGGGGTGGACAAACATGCCGCGCACTTTGGCCGCTTCGCCGGAACGGCCGACCAGCACAATGCCCCGCTCCGTCTGCTGGCTGTGGCCGGGATTGGGGTCCATATTGACGGCCATGTCCCCCGTGCCCAGGCGAATAAGCGGATAGACGCGGCTGAAGTTGGTCACGACCACTTCGCCGGCCTCGCCCGACCCCACCGGCTGGCCCGTCTCCGGGTCCACCACTTCGATAATCGGTTCGGGCAAAAGCTGCATAATCATGCCTTCACCCGTATTGAGGGCCAGCACGCCAAAATCGGCCGTGGCGTAGGCGTTACCCACTGTAATGCCCCGTTCGGCCAGAGCCTGGCGCATACTGGGTGGGAAGGGTTCGGCCGACACAATTGCCTTGTTGATACGAAACGCGCCGCTTTCTAAAAAGCCCTGCTCTTCGGCCCGCTTGACCAGGCTCATCAAAAAGCTGGGCGTACCTACATAGCCGGTCGCCCCTAAATCGACGGCCATCTTCAACTGGAGATCGGCCTGGCCTGTTCCCCCCGGCATCACAATGCAGCCTAAACGCCGGAAGGCCCCATCAAACAAGAATCCGGCCGGGACCAGGTGGTAGGAGAAGCTGTTGAGAACAATCTCGCCCGCTTCAAACCCACACTGTCTGATAGCCTCTAAGGCCACCTCCCAGGCCGACTCATCCGGCTCCGGGGCCGGTTCATAGATGGGACCGGGTGAAAAGAAGATGTGGCTGATTTCGCTGAGCGGTACGCCCAACATACCGCCAAAGGGGGGATTGGCTTGCTGCAAACCGACCACCTCATCTTTCGATAAAACAGGCAGCTTGGGCAAATCGGCTACGCCTTGAACAGCGTCAGGCGGTAATCCTGCCGCCTCAAAGCGGGCTTTTACCGCCGGCACATTCTCATAAGCTGCCTGTACTGTTTCCCGTAATTTCTTATCTAATTCACTCATACCCACCATCCACTTTTTACTATCAACTTCTTACTGATTACTGGTTACTGAACACCGAATACTGGCCTTATCCCAGCCACCGCTTGCGCCGCTTGTAATGTTTCACATCCCGGTAACTTTTGCGCTCCCCGACCTGGGTCAGTCCCAGGTAAAACTCTTTGATGTCGGCGTTTTGGCGCAGTTGTTCGGCTGGACCATCCAGCACAATACGGCCGGTTTCCATGACGTAGGCGTAATCGGCCGTTTTCAGAGCCACATTGGCATTCTGTTCCACAATCAGCAGGGAGACGCCCGACTCTTTGTTAATACGCCGAATAATCTCGAAGATATCTTGCACCAGCAGCGGAGCCAATCCCAGCGACGGCTCATCCAGCAGCATCAGGCGGGGTTTGGCCATCAGCGCCCGGCCAATGACCACCATCTGCTGCTCACCGCCCGATAGATAACCGCTGGTACGCTGGCGAAACTCACGCAGGCGCGGGAAAAAGTGGTAGACTTCATCCAGGTCACGCTTGAGGTTTGCATTAGACACTTTGCGGAACAAGGCCCCGGTTATCAGGTTTTCTTCAACGGTGAGGTGGCGGAATAACGGCCGTCCTTCCAACACCTGTACAATGCCCATCCGCACAATATCGTCTGGGGCCATATTGCCAATTGACTGCCCCTCAAACTCAATGCCACCCCGCGTTACTTCTCCCTGCTGCGTACTCAACAGGCCAGAAATCGCCTTAAGCGTGGTTGATTTGCCGGCCCCATTGGCCCCTAGCAGCGACACAATCTGCCCCTGCTCCACTGAGAGCGTCACGCCGCGCAGCACCAGAATCACGTCACTGTATACCACTTCGATGTTGTTGACTTTTAACATAAACTCGCCTTAACAACGGACGGCAGACGATGGACGATAGACGACCACTCGCCGTCCATCGTCCATCGTCCATCGTCTCTGTTACGGAGCCGCCGGTCGTGTATCCGGCAGTTCAAAGAAATCTTCGATCAGGATAAAGTCCAGACCATCATCTACCATCTGAACCTGACGAATCTGGGCAATCTTGGGTGCCCGATTTTCACCTGTCACATCAAGGTCATACAGACCGGCAGCACTGATCGTGCCCAGGTCCTTCATGGCATCAAAGAAGGTGGTTCCACTCAGGTTTTCAAACCCATCGCTGATAATGGCATGTTCGATGATTTCAGCAATGGCATACATGGAGCCGTAGCTCAGCAGGTAGCTAACACCTTTATCGCTTTCAGGATAACCACCGGCTTCAAACGCTTCCAGCGTACGCTGCACACCAACTGCGTCGGTATCATTCCACCAGAGGGCGGGCATGATACCATACATGCCTTCGGCCAGGGCCGCGTTCTGGCCCAGGATGTTAAGAACGTCGGTGTTCATGGCCCAGTTGACACCACCCACGACCACCTGGTCCCAGGCGCCGAGGGCGCGAATCGTACCGATTACCTGAGCCGGACCAAAGGAGAGGGATTGAATCCAGATAATATTGGCTCCGCCCAGCAGCAGATTTTGCACCTGACCGGTCACATCGGCCGTGGGCGCAACCTCTTGCTCCTCTAGCGGCAGAACGGTAATGCCCAGCGACTCCGCATAGGCCAGGGCTTCGGCCGAGGTGGCTCCGGCCCCAAAGGGGTTAGCCCAACCGACCACGCCAACGACAATGTCATCCCCAGCATCGTCAGGACGAATGTCGTCCCAGTTACTCTGTGCCCACTCCAGGAAACCAGCGAACTGGTCGGAGTAAACGGGGGCTACACCCACCGTCCAGCCATCACGTGGGATGTAGAAGGAATTAGCGTCCAGACCGGCCGCAATGTTGACGATTTCATCTTCGATGACGCGATCTTTCAGAACAATGGTTGCCCCACTACCATAGGTCAAGATAAACATGGGGGGGGGTGATATGGCGCGGAACCGCTCGTAGGTGGCGATTTCCTGGGGGGGATCATATTGTGTATCTTCCAAAACGGTTTCCAGCATAGCCCCACAGATACCGCCTTCGGCATTAATGGCAGCCACGGCATCGTTGGTACCATTAATAAAGCCGTCACCAAGAATCTGGGCCAGGGGACCGGTAAGGCCGGCCTGCTGATAGACAACAATGGTTTCCCCTTCATAGCTCTCGTCGCAATCATTAAAGGTGAATTTCGGTGTAGCCAGCATGCCCATGTCCATGTCAGCTTCTTCTTCCATTTCTTCTGGCTCATCCATGGGTTCTTCTGTCGGCTCCTCCTCTGGCTCATCCATCGGCTCTTCTGTCGGCTCGTCCATGGGTTCTTCTTCCGGCTCGTCTATTGGCTCCGGTTCTGGATCAGGGGCCGCCGGCTCTTCGACAACTGGCGTCGGGTCTTCGACCGGTTCTGGTATGTCCGGGCTGCCACAAGCCACCAGAGCCAGGGTCAAAACGAGTATTAAACTAGACAAAATAAGCAGCATTTTTCTCTTCATGTTACATTCTCCTTCAAAGATGATCATGGACCACGGCCCCTGATTAAATCAGGGGTGGACGCTAAGTTTTTATTGCCGCAGTGTGCCGTAGCCAGGGTAAACACCTGTAAAATTATGAGGTATGACTGTCATGCCTCGTACCACCTTACTTCTTAAAACCTTCAGTAACTGCCAAAAGTTTTTGCGAAATCATCAGTTATCAGACATCACCTCCTTCGGGCGGAGTGTCAAGCGACCGTACCGCTTGGCCAGCTTGCTACCTGGAAAACGGCCGTAACCGCCAGGCCGCCTTGGTTAACTGCCAGCGATGGGCCAATCCACGTGGTTCAAAAATCAAGAAAAGCATCAATACCAGGCCAAAGAAAATCGGCCGGAACGACGTCAACAGTCGCGCTGAATGGCTGGGAAAAACCCCGGCCAGCGAAGCCCCGACCAGATTAGCCAAGTCTTCCAATAAAATCACGGTAGCTGCGCCTAAAAAGGGGCCCAAATTACTACCCAGGCCGCCAATAACCAACATGCCCAACAAAATAATCGACTCTTGCAGCCCATAGCCAAACTCGGTACCGATGCCGCGTTGGGTATGGGCACTAAGCGCCCCGGCCACCCCGGCCAGCATGGCGGCAATGGCAAAGGCCCGCAGCTTGTAGCCAAACAAATTAACGCCCAGCAATTCGGCCGCCAGGTCATTATCCCGCACAGAGACAAAGGCCCGGCCCATGCGCGTGCGCGTTATATTCAGGGTAAAAATAGTGGTAATAAGCAGCACCACCAACGAAATGTAGAAAAATTGGTTGACCTCGGCAAAACGAAACCCAAACAGCTCCGGCACGGGTACGGCGATACGGCCCGTTGTACCCCCCAAATAATCGCGAAAAGTCTGGCGGGACATCCAGGGGATAATAAATTGGGCAGCCAGGGTAGCCATGGCCAGGTAAAACCCCTTCACCCGCAGTGAAGGCAGGCCAAAGAGTAACCCCACAAGAGCGGTACCAATGGCGGCCAGGGGAATGGTCAGGTAAATGGGCAACCCCCAATGGATCATGGTCAGACCGGAGATGTAACCGCCCACCAGCATAAAAGCGGCCTGACCCAACGAAATCTGCCCCGTATAGCCGGTGAGGATGTTGAGGCCCTGCAGGGCAATGACGGCAATCATAATCCGATTGGCCGTAGACACAACGTAGGCGCTGGCCCACAGGGGCGTACTCAGGGCTACCAGCAGCCCTATCAGCAGCAGTGCCCAATGCCACGGCTGGCGCAGCACACCCATATCTTGCTCATAGCTGCGATCAAAATCTCCGGCTGGTCGAATGGCGGCCATATGTTAGCTCCGTTTATCAGTGTTCAGTATTCAGTAAAAAGTAGAAAGTGGCTCTTCTTACTTTTTACTTCTTACTTTTTACTTGTTCTATATGCGTTCAATGCGCTTCTGGCCAAACAGCCCTTCAGGTCGGATGACAAGAACGATAAGAAGGAGGACGTAAGGGGCGATTTCGGATGAATGGCGAATGGCGGGCAGGGTGGACGCCTGCACCAACGCCTGAGACAAGCCCACAGCGATACCGCCCACGACAGCCCCCGGTAAGGACTCCAGACCACCTAACAGGATGGCCGGGAATGTAACCAGAACCACAACAGCCAGACTGAGGTTGACGCCAGTTAAAGTGGCCAGCAAAACGCCACCCAATGTAGCCACAATACCGGCAATAGCCCAGGAGAGGCCAAAAATGCGGGGCACCTGAATACCCACGCTGCGGGCCAGTTCATGGTTTTCAGAAGTGGCTCGCATGGCCAGCCCGGTACGCGTTTTGCGGAAGAAGAGGATAAAGACAACGGCCGTTACCACTGCCACCACAAAAGAAGCGACCAGGGCGTAACGCAAAATAATCACGTCATTAAAAGCCCCCGGAAAGGGAATACGAAACACCTCGCTGGGGCCAAAGGGGGCCGGGAAGTTACTCTTGGGCTGGATACCAAAAGAGATGGCCGCCAACCCCTCCATAAACAACGACAGCCCCAGCGTCATCAAAACAATAGAGAGCAGGGGTTGACCGGTCATAGGGCGCAAGGCCAACCGCTCAATGAGCAGGCCAATCAGAACCGCGGCCAAAATAGCCATAATCACGGCCGCCCACAGGGGAAGGTTAAATAGTTCTGTACCCCGCTCCTCGGCCCCGGCAAACCACCAGGTCAGATAAGCGCCCCACATCACCATATGGCCCTGGGCAAAGTTAAACACTTCAGAGGATTTGTAAATTAATACAATCCCCAGGGCAATCAGGCCAATAATGCCCCCATTCAAAACCCCGGTAGCAAATTGTTGTGGTACAAGCTGCCAATTCATACGCGCCTCTTTAAAATTACGAATTACGAATTATGAATTACGAATTGTTCTGTAGTCGTTTCTTGATTATTGTGGTGAAAATAGCTGTTAGCTGATCTACTTCGTCTTGTAATGCTGCTAGTTTG
>JAWOIM010000597.1:0-4532 GCA_046484685.1 Chloroflexota bacterium
GCCGGGACGGTGCGGCAGCGGCGGGAATTGGCGCGGTTGGCCAACGGCCGTATCCGCGTCACGCAGCATTGCCGGCCCGATCCGGAACTGGCCGATCATCCGTTGGGCCACTTTACCGGATCGCCCGTCTTTGAGCTGAGCGTTGAGCCGCCCTACCGTTATTATCACGGCCCGGCGGTAGTGGGCACGGCCGTTTCCTGGAGCGAGGGCGTCATGACCGGGCGCGGCCTCTGGCCCGAATTTGGCCACAACTTCCGCTCCTTCGCCATTCTGGCCACGCCAGAGCGACAGTTGACCGGCGGCAAATTTTTCAACGCCAGCCAGATGGTGGCCAACATTGCCGGCCTGGCCCTGCCTGAAGAAACGGCCGCCGGCTGGCCCACCCTTGACGGCCCCCACTGGCCCGGCGAACTGGCCGTCGAATGGGTCGGTACGGTAGAAACGGTTGCGGTGGGAACAATGGCCAGTCAGAAACGGCCGCTGCACCGCGATTACGGGCCGGGCCAAAGCTGGCACGATAGACTAGAAGACGGCTCAACTATCCAATGGTGGCTTAAGCAGGACGACCAGCGTTATCGGATATTAGGCAAACAATATGGCACATCTTTGCCTGGCGGCCGACCATTACAAGGTATCGGCAAACAATTTGGCTGGATGCTGGAAATTGAAGCAATTACCGACATTAACAGTACCATTGAACTGATGGAGCTTTTCGACCCTGCCAATGGTCATGTGGTCGGGCTGCGCCACCGATTTGTTAACAATGAGTTGGTAGAGGTAGAGATTATCCGACTTAGACCACAAGACCGATGACGGAAGACGAAAGACGGAGGACCTTTCCGTCCTCGGTCCTCCGTCCTCCGTCAATACAGGAGATAACCATGACCACACCCACACCCACCACCAAATCCCTGCTGGAGCTGGTTGACGAACGGCCGCAGGTGGACAATCAGGAAGTATTTGATGCCTTGTGGCAGATTTTGGTTGAATTACGGCAGAAGGTCAACGGCCGTTTTGAACTCCAGCCCCACCCGTCAACGGCCGACCTGCAACCCTATCACTCCCTGGACGGCCGGGCCAAAGGATTTCTCAGCGGCTTTACCGGGCCAGAAATAGATTGGCTGGTCCATAGCTGGATCGGCACGCCGCAGACCAGCTTCACCAACATGCACCTGACCATCTGGCTGGGGCCGCAGGTACGCACGCCCCATTTCGGCCTGGCTCTGGGTACCATGCCCGACATTTTTGTCTATATGGACTACGTGCCGCGCACCGACCTGATGACCGACCTGGAGTATCTGGACCGTTATTATCAGCCGGTCAATGATTCCTTTGTCCGGTTTACCGAAGACGGCCGTTTCTCCCCCTTCGTCAGCAAAGCGCTCTACATGCGCCAGAGCCAGAGCCACACCAGCCATTGCTACCTGGTGGCTCCGACTGACGACACCATTGCCACTATCCGCAAGCTGGCCCACCAGATGATGGACCGCTGGCTGGGCTGGCTGGACGATCCCGAACCGACCCCGGCCGCCGACCAGCCCGCCCTGGCCCAGCGCGACCAGTTCATCCGCCGCGCCATTGCCGAACGGGACCCGGCCAACGCCATGGGCGTCCGCCTCTTTGGCGAGGAGCTAACCAACCATCTCGTCCGCGCCCTCTGGGGTGCAGACAGAGCAAAATGAGTTCACCACAGAGGGCACAGAGAACACGGAGTTTTCGTAACAGGCAAAAAGTTCTGGTTAACCACCAACATCATTTTATCTCTGTGCCCTCCGTGCTCTCTGTGGTAAGAGTGTTTAGACCATGATTAGAGCTATTTATCGCGCAATTAAAGTTTCCGCCGCCGCGCCGCATGATACGCTGACGCTCAAGCTGTTCTATCCGGCCGCGCCCACAGGCAGTGAAGAAGAGCGGATGAGCGGGGTGATTGCGGCCGACGCGGCGCAGGCTCCCTTCCCGGTGGTGGTTTTCATGCCCGGTGTCAATGTGGAGATGGCCTGTTACCAATGGCTGGCCGTCCGCCTGGCGCAAACGGGGCTGGTGGTCGTGACCTACAACTGGGTGGCCGAAGATTTGCCCGGCTACGTCAGCCTGACCCCCGGCGTCAACCTGGCCGCCTTCCAACCCGACACCTACGGCCAACAACCGACCACCACCGCCCTCCCGGCCATTCTCAACGAACTGGCCATCATCCACGACCCATCACGTTTCACGCATCACGCATCACGCATCACGCCCCTCACCGGCCTCCTCAACCTCAACACCATCATCCTCGGCGGCCATTCGGCCGGCGGCACAATCGCCTTGCAAAACGGCCGTTCTGACTACTTTCCGCAGGTAACGGCCGTATTCAGCTACGCTGCCCACACCATGGCCAGCACCATGCTGGGCTACCCACCCGAAACGATTTTGCCCCTGGCCAACGACTGTCCCTGCCTGATCATGGGCGGCACCAATGATGGCGTCATTGCCGCCAGCGGCGGCCGTTACGCCAGCACCGCCGGCAGCACTACCGCTGCTATAGAGCGCACCTTCCACGAAGGCGTTACGAGGCGGCAGGGTGATTCTTACCTGGCCCTGCTGGACGGGGCCAACCATTTCACGATGGCCTATCCCCTGGACGAGACAACGGGACGGCCGTTTCTGGACCAGCCCAGCAGCCAGCCCGACGACCAACTGCGCGACCTGCTGGCCAATCTGATCAGCCAGTTTATCGAGGCCCACGCCCGCCGCCGGCCCAATGCGGCCACGGCGCTACAACAAATGGAAAACGAGTTATTAGCCCTATTTGAACGCAAGTGATTTTCACCACAGAGAACACAGAGGGCACAGAGTTTTTCTCTGTGAACTCAGTGCCCTCTGTGGTGAACCCAGGAGAAAACCATGCTCAAAAATTTCTGGTACGCCATTGAATTTAGCAGCGTTGTGACGCGCCAGCCAAAGCGCCTGACCATTTTGGGGCAGGAACTCGTCCTGTACCGGGACACGAAGGGCCAGCCGGTAGTGATGAGCGACCTCTGCGTCCATCGCGGCGGGGCGCTGTCTGACGGCGAACTGGACGGCGACTGTATTCGCTGCCCCTATCACGGCTGGAAGTATGAGCCGGGCGGGGCCTGCGTCGAAATTCCGGCCAACCCGGCCGGCCGCGCCATTCCGCTCAAAGCCCGCGTGGACGCCTACCCGTCTGAGGACAAATATGGCTACATCTGGGCCTTTTTGGGGGATTTGCCGGCAGCGGAACGGCCGTCTATCCCCGACCTGCCCTACTTTGACGACCCCAACCTGCGTCACCTGGAGGGGGAGTTCAAATGGAACGCCCATTACGCCCGCGTCCTGGAAAACGGCATCGACTTTGCCCACGCCCCCTGGGTTCACGGCAGCTCCTTTGGCAACCGGGAAGAGCCGGAAGTGGCGGATTACGAGGTGAACTTCATCAATGAACTTACCGCCTCGGCCACCGTTACCCTCAAACCGCCGCCCGCCAAGGGGTTGTGGAGTTTCCTTTATAAAAAGGGGCGCCCGGATGTCGAAACCACCAACACCTGGTGGATGCCCAACGTCTCCCTGCTGGAAGTGCGCCTGCCCATGGGCAACATGCGCCTCTACAACGCCCACGTGCCCGTAGACGATTACACCACCATCAGCAAATGGATCCAACTGCGCGACTTCTTTACCGGCGGCTGGGCCGACCGGGACGCCCGCCGCCGCGTCCTCAAAATTTTCCTGCAAGACCAGCCCACCGTCGAAGCGCAGCGGCCCGAACTGCTGCCCTACGACCTGGCGGCCGAGCTGCACATCAAATCAGATGCCATCCAGGTGGCCTACCGCAAAACGCGCAACAAGTACCTGGATATGGGCTACGGTATTGATATGCACCGCATTGAATCCGAATATTCTCGCCACCAGGCCACCGTCATTCCCTCGCCCGCCCGCCGCGAAAACCCGGAACTGGCCAACGCCTGGGTGATGCGCGAAGTGCCCACCAGCGGCCAGCCCCTCCCCGATGGCCACAAACTACGCCGCGCCGGCGATGCGAAGAAAACGGAGCTACGACAGGCAGAGCAATAGGAAAATTTTTACCACAGAGGACACAGAGGGCACGGAGTTTTTTGTTGTGCCGGACAGCTTTGATGCAGCCCAGCATCAAGATAAGCAAGAATTCTCTCTGTGATCTCCGTGCGCTCTGTGGTGAATCAAGGAATAAACACGATGTCACTTGCAAAAACATTAAGCCACAACACCTTAAACGCCATTATTGATCGCTTTGGCCTGGTCGAAGAAGGATCGCCCTATTTGACGCTCCATTCGCCCATGTCGCCCACACCGGTGGGGGAAGTGCGCCAGTTTAACGGCGGGCCGGTGCAGCAACTGGTCTACATTGGCCTGTCTGTACCGCCCATTGGCCTGGATTCCCACATGATTTTTGCCTTTACCGCGCCGGACAGCCCGCTGCCCCACTTCACACTGGATTCGGTCCTGGCCGGGCCCCATTTTGCCTTCCACCTGGACCTGATTCCCCGCGTGGACCTGGG
>JAWOIM010000720.1:0-5775 GCA_046484685.1 Chloroflexota bacterium
AAGTGGTTGATTAAAAAGGTGGCGATCAGGGCAATCAGCCAGCCCAGCCAGAACAGCCCCCAGATGAGGCTGTTGGCCAGAGGCTGGGTCACCGACCAGATCAGGTCCGGCATGGCCCGCCACTGCCAGATGAGGAACAGGGCCAGCAGCCCGGCTTGTAGCATAAAAGTACTGCGCTCGGCGGCGGGCGGCACCAGGCGCGTCCACCACTGCTTGAAGGCCGGCCGGGCCATCAGGCTGTGAGGCAGGCCGAACAGCAGAATCAACCCTACGTTGATCAGCAGCGCCGTCACCAACGGGGCCTCCCGCCCGGCGTCAATCGAGTAAGGGCCAAAGAAGTTGGCCAGAAAGCCGCTCAACCCCACAAAGTAAGCGGCGGCCCCGATCAAATAACAGATCAGGCCATAGATAAAAATTGTCATTCGTTTCATGATTCACTCTCCAGGAATAGGACGGAGGACGAAGGACCGAGGACGGAAGGGCACTCTCCGTCATCCGTCCTCGGTCTTCCGTCTTTTGTCAATCAAATCCGTTAATTTCTCAATCCGCTGTTGAAACCGGATTAATGTTTTGATTCAGGCGCAGCAGGTTGCCGGGATCGTACTTTTGTTTGATGGCCACCAGCCGCTCATAGTTGGCGCCGTAGGCTTGCTCGACCAGTGCCTCCCCTTCTTCACCCATACCGGGGAAGTTGAGGTAAATGCTGCCCGTCGAAAAGGGCTGCATGGCCGACCAGAGGGTGCGGGTCCAGGCGATGTTGGCCTGCGTATCGGCCGGATCGGCCCAGGAGCTGTTTAGCACCATTGAAAAGGGGGCGCTGCGGTCGCCAAAAGCGGTATCTGTGGCGGCCACGCGACCCACCGCGCCGCCCAGTGCCCAGAGGTCAATGACGCTCATGGCCGACGGCCGTTCCCCGGCATATCCGATTAACGTCTCAATCGCCTCGTCATTCAGGCAGTTCAGGTTCAGCGACTTCCAGTAATAATGCAGGTCACCTTCGGGGAAGAAGGGATCAAACATCTGCTGTAGCGCCGCGTAAGGCATGGGCTGGCTGGCATCGGCCAGGGGTGTGGCCAGTTGGCGCAGCGGCTGCAAGGCATGTTGGCCTTCGGTTACCGAGCCGGCGTACATGGCGACAACGGCCGTCATCGGCTGCCAGTGCATCTCCTGCGGCCAATCCGGTGTAGGCGGAATGGACCACAGGGCCAGGTTAGAACTGATCTCGTCTGGGGCCGTGGCCATGAAGTCACGCCAGCCGGCCAGCACCTGCGCCGCTGC
Source organism: Chloroflexota bacterium (assembly GCA_046484685.1). Taxonomy (GTDB): domain Bacteria; phylum Chloroflexota; class Anaerolineae; order Promineifilales; family Promineifilaceae; genus SLGK01. The sequence continues at coordinate 1,279 of JAWOIM010000720.1, forward strand.
GGCAAAGGGATAAAAAACGACGGCGGCCATCACCTGCGGCCCAACCGGGTAGAGGCGATACTCAAAAGAAGTGACAATACCGAAGTTGCCGCCGCCGCCGCGCAGCGCCCAGAAGAGGTCGGCATTTTCCGTTTCGCTGGCTTTGACCAGTTTGCCTTCAACCGTCACCACGTCGGCCGACAGCAGATTGTCGCAGCTCAGGCCATATTTGCGGCGCAGCCAGCCAAAGCCACCGCCCAGCGTCAGGCCGGCGATGCCGGTGGTGGACACGACGCCGCCGGGCACGGCCAGACCAAAGGGTTGGGTCTCGTGGTCCAGTTCGCCCCAGGTCACGCCGCCGGCTGCCCAGGCCCGCCGCGCCTGGGGATCGACGCGAATGCCTTTCATGGGGGAGAGATCGATCATCAGGCCGCCGTCGCTAACGGCGTGGCCGGCCGCGTTATGGCCGCCGCCACGCACCGAAACCAGCAGGTTGTGTTCGCGGGCAAAATTGATGGTGGCGATGACATCGGCCGTGCCCGTACAGCGGGCAATCAGCGCCGGACGCCGGTCGATCATGCCGTTCCACACCTGGCGGGCGGCCTCGTAGCTCTGGTCATGGGGTTGGAGCAGCTCTCCACGCACCGCGGCCCGCAGCGCAGCCTGGGATTCGTCTGGAATGGTCACCCACTCATCGGTCAGGGATTTGATTTGTAATTCAGACATAGTGCCTCCTTGTAGCGTGAAACGTAAAATGTGAAGCGTGAAGCGTGATGATCTGCTCACGTATCACGCTTCACGCTAACCTGTTAATGACCACAGCTTAACAAAGGGAGCGTTCTATGAGAGTTCTAGGAAAGGAGGGAGAGCGTTATAAATGCCGGGATAAGGGAGATAGGGAGGGGAAGTTGTTCAATGTGAGGCGGGAGCTACCTGCTGAGTGGCGCGGGCCAGGTAGATCATGATGTTGGCCGGGGGGGCGGCCGGCCGATATTTGTGACAAATGTCACTAGCATCATCGCTGCCAAAGATTACTATTAGCGTTGTGCGGCGAGAAGCCCACAACATTTTTGCCTATCATTCAGGCCTGTACAGCAGCATCTTCAGGCTATGAGGAGATTTGTTATGGAAGTGACCGATCTGGCTCGATTGCAATTTGCATCGACAACATTGTTCCATTTTATCTTTGTGCCCCTGACCATTGGACTGGCGCTGGTGGTGGCCATCATGCAGACGCTCTACGTGCGTACCGGCGACGACAACTACAAGCGCATGACCAAATTTTGGGGCAAGCTGTTTCTCATTAACTTTGCCATGGGCGTGGTGACCGGCATTGTCCAGGAATTTCAGTTTGGCATGGCCTGGTCTGAATATTCCCGCTTTGTGGGGGACATTTTCGGGGCACCCCTGGCCATTGAGGCGCTTATGGCCTTCTTTATTGAAAGCACCTTTATCGGCCTCTGGATTTTTGGCTGGGACAAGCTGCCCAAGAAAGTGCATCTGGGCACAATCTGGATGGTGGCCTTTGGCGCTACTATTTCCAGCCTCTGGATTTTAATAGCCAACAGTTGGATGCAGAATCCGGTGGGCTACGAGATAATAAACAACCGTGCCCAAATGGTCGATTTTGGGGCTATTGTCGCCAATCCCAACGTCTTTCTACAATTTCCCCACGTCATATTCGGGGCGTTTGCCACGGCCGGCTTCTTCCTGATCGCTATCAGTGCCTACCGGCTGGCCCGCCAGCCTACCGACGACGAGCGGCTCATGTTTACCCGATCCCTGCGCATTGGACTGGTCTTTGGGCTGGCGGCCGTGATGCTCACCATGTTTGTGGGTCATTATGCCGGTCAATTCATGCTCGAAAAGCAGCCGATGAAGCTGGCCGCTGCCGAAGGACTGTGGGAAACGGAATCCCCGGCGGCTCTCTCATTCTTCCAGATTGGAGACGAAGCCAGCCGCACCGATGTTATCAATATTCGCATTCCCTCCTTACTGAGCCTGCTCACCTATGACTCGTTTGAGGGCATGGTTCCCGGCATTAACGATCTGAATGCCCATTACCAGCAGCAGTTTGCCGACGCCTATGGGCCGGATGCCGACTATGTGCCGCCGATGATCTGGCTCATTTACTGGAGTTTCCGGGCGATGGTCGGTTTTGGCATTTTGATGAGCGTGGCCGCCATCGTGGGCATTTATCTCTGGTGGCGCGGGTCGCTGACCGCCTCGCCCCGCTATCTGGCCGTGCTGCCTTTCCTGATTGTGCTGCCTTACGTAGCCAACGCCACCGGCTGGGTGCTAACCGAAGTCGGCCGGCAGCCCTGGATTGTGCAAGGGCTGATGAAAACCGAACAGGGATTGTCACCCAATCTGACCGTTATCGACCTCTGGATTACCCTGATCGGGTTTACCGTTGTGTATGGAGCGCTTAGCGTGGCCAACTTTTATTTGCTCTGGAAATTCGCTACCAAGAGCCAGGGCGGGGATGAGCTGCTGCCGTTGCCCCAAGCGCCTGATCAGGGTGAATCGCAGTTGGACGTGGCTTATTAGGAGTTAACGATGTCTATTGATCTAAACATTCTCTGGTTTGTACTCATTGCCGTACTATTTACCGGTTTCTTTTTCCTGGAGGGCTTCGATTATGGCGTGGGCATTTTGCTCCCCTTTGTGGCCAAAGAGGATAAAGAGCGGCGGGTAGTTTTCAATACCATCGGCCCGCACTGGGATGGTAATGAAGTCTGGCTGTTGACGGCCGGGGGGGCCATGTTTGCCGCTTTCCCCCACTGGTATGCCACCCTGTTTAGCGGCTTTTATTTGGCCCTCTTCCTGATTCTGGTGGGGCTGATTGTGCGCGGCGTGGCTTTTGAGTTTCGCAGCAAGGATGATAACCCGACCTGGCGCAAGACGTGGGATGTGGCCCTGTTTGTGGGCAGCCTGCTGTCGGCATTGCTCTGGGGCGTCGCTTTTGCCAACATTGTGCGCGGCGTGCCCATTGATGGCTCAATGACCTACACCGGCACGCTGTTTACGCTGCTGAATCCGTATGCGCTGTTGGGCGGGCTGGTCACGTTGGCTCTCTTTGTGCTGCATGGGGCGCTTTTCCTCAGCCTGAAAACCACCGACGTAATTCTGGAGCGGGTGCAGCGCCTGTTGTCCTGGCTGTGGATTCCCACGACGATTATCGTGGTCGCTTTTGTCGGTTTTAGTTTCATAGAAACCGACCTGTTTGTAGGCGTAAATCTGGTGCAGGGGTTAGGATTGGCAACGGCCGTTGCTGCTCTGCTGACCGCCGGCTGGATGATTACCCGGCAGCGGTACGGGTCGGCTTTCATCGGCACCGGCCTGACCCTGGCCGGAACGATCGTCTTTCTCTTTGGCGGCCTCTTCCCCCGCGTCATGCCCTCCTCGCTGGGCAGCCAGTTCGACTTGACCATCTATAACGCCTCGGCCAGCCCCTACACCTTGCAAGTGATGTCCATTGTGGCCCTCATTTTTGTGCCCCTTGTGCTGGCTTATCAAGCCTGGAGCTACTGGGTTTTCCGCGAGCGGGTGACGGCTGATAGCCATTTGGAATACTGACACGTAGTGCGTAGTACGTAGTACGTAGGCTTTGTGACAGCCCACTACGCACTACGGACTACGCACGACACTTCATGGACAAACGTCTAATCGGCGAGGCGCGACTGGCGCGGTTCGCTTTTGGGGCCACCGTTGGCCTGAGTTTACTGGGGGGGCTGCTCATTGTAGGGCAGGCCCTTTTGTTAAGCCGCATTATCAGCCGCGCCTTTTTGGCGGAGGCCGGGCGGTCTGATCTGACCGGGCTGTTTGTGGGGCTGCTGCTGCTGATCGGGCTGCGTGCCCTCAACCAGGTCGGGATTCAGCTAACGGCCGATTCGGTGGCCATTGGCGTTAAACAGGCGCTGCGCCGGCGCCTGGTGGCCCATCTGCTCAAGCTGGGGCCGGCTTATACCCAGCAAGGGCGCAGCGGCGAACTGGCGCTGACGGCCACCGACGGCATTGACGCCCTGGACAGCTATTTCCGCGACTATCTGCCCGCCCTTTTCACCTTCCTGCTGGTTCCCCTGGTTATTTTGCTCTTTGTGCTGCCCGTTGATTTACTTACTTTTGGCCTGCTGCTGGTAACGGCCCCGCTCATCCCCCTTTTCATGGTGCTGATTGGACAGATGGCAGGTGCGCTGGCCCAAAACCGGTACGCACAACTGGGCCAGTTGAGCGCCCATTTTCTGGACGTGATGCAGGGTTTGACCACGCTTAAACTGTTTAACCGCAGCCAGGCCCAGATTCAGATTATTGCCCGCATTACTGACCAGTACCGGCAGAGTACGCTGGCGGTGCTGCGCGTGGCTTTTCTGTCGGCGTTTGTCCTGGAACTGGTGGCGATGATCAGCATTGCGGTGGTGGCGGTGGAGGTTGGGCTGCGGCTGCTGTACGGCCGTATCCTCTTTGAGCAAGCCCTCTTTCTGCTGGTTCTGGCCCCTGACTTTTACCAACCGCTGC
>JAWOIM010000666.1:0-5613 GCA_046484685.1 Chloroflexota bacterium
CGCTTTTCTCCAAGAAATCAACCACCCCTTCATCATAAGCATCCGGGTGCAGCCGGTAAATGCTGGTGGCTTCAATGGCCAGCGGGCTGTCCACATAAACGTGCAGGTTGGCAGGGATTTTTTGGGCTTCACTAAGCCGGTGCAGCCGGTATACCAACTCCTGAGTACGGCCAACGGCAAAGGCCGGCACAATTATTTTACCGCCTCGTTGGTAAGTGCGGTTAACAACATTGGCCAGCGTTTGGTCGATGTCTTTTTCGGGCGCGTGCAGACGGCTGCCGTACGTGCTTTCCATGATAAGAATATCGGCTTCTGTTAGCAGGGTAGGGTTGCGAATAATAGGGCGATCCGGCCGGCCCAGGTCGCCGCTGAAGACGAGCCGCCAGTGGCGTTGAGTCTTCTCTTCCTCGATGTCCAGAGCCACAATGGCCGAGCCAAGAATGTGCCCGGCGTCATAAAAGGTGAGGGTGATACCGGGCAGCAGACGATACGGCCGTTCATAGCCAATACCGATAAAATGTTTCAGACTGGCAGTGGCATCGGCCTGGGTGTAGATAGGTTTTAATGGCTGTTCACCACGCCGGGCACGCTTCTTGTTGACATAAGCAACATCAGATTCCTGAATATGACCGCTGTCGCGCAGCATAATGGCGCATAAATCACGGGTAGCATAAGTGGAGACAATGTCACCGGTAAAGCCGAGCTTAACCAGGTTGGGGATGTTGCCACTGTGGTCAATATGAGCGTGAGACAACACCATCACATCCACTTCGGCAGCCTTAAAAGGGAGGGATTGGTTGCGTTCATAGCTCTCCTGACGGCGTCCCTGGTAAAGCCCACATTCTAGCAAAATGGTGTAGCCATTAACACGCAGCAGATGTTGAGATCCGGTAACGGTCTGTACCGCGCCATGAAATTGTAATTCCATCATTAGTCACCTCCTACGTAAATAGACCATGGACGACGGCCCCTGATCAAGTCAGGGGTAAGACAATGAATTTTGATTGAAAGTATAACAAAAGCAAAATCAAATGCACAAAACGCTCCAAACGGAATGTTAGAGGCAACTCAAGATTTACCGCCATTATTCGACAAATTGCTATATCTGCTTATCATAAGCTACGCTGCTGACCGCGGTTAGTTTGACAGAGTTGGTTGGTGAGGGCTTTGATAGTATCAAACTCCGGCCATCCTATTACCTGATTACCTTTTTGATTTCTAAGTGCGGTTTGTATTTTACCCCTGCAAAGAAGGGTTGGGGTTTAGCCTTTATCCTTCATATTCATACTTCATATAGGAGAGAGTTGTGAGAAAATTTACAGTAAAACACGTATGGTTAACGCTGGCCATGCTGCTCATATTTAGCCTGGCAGTAGCTTGTGGCCCGGCCACACCGGCGCCGCCAGACGAGACAGATAGTGACGATACGGCCGTCACGACCACCGAAATCCCTGCTGACCTCGGTGATATAGATTTTGGCGAGATGCCCCAAATTGAATATATCGAAACAGAAGCCGGGACCGGCGATCAGCCTGTTCCTGGCGACCGTGTGGCGGTCCATTATACGGGCACGCTGGCAGATGGGACTGTTTTTGACAGCTCCCTGGAGCGTGGGCAGCCCATCGAATTTGTGTTGGGTCAAGGCATGGTTATTCCCGGCTGGGAGCAAGGCATTGCCATGATGAGTGAAGGCGGTAAGGCCACACTCGTTATTCCCCCAGATCTGGCTTATGGCCCGCAGGGGTCTCCCCCCACCATTCCTCCCGACGCCACCTTGACCTTTGAAGTTGAACTGGTTGAGGTTTTTGCGGCCCCCAAACCGCTGGTGCTGAGCGAGGGTGACTATACCGAAACGGAATCTGGCCTCAAATATTTTGATATTGTGGACGGAACGGGCGACATACCTATCGATAGCGATCGGGTTTTGATGGAATTTGCCGCCTGGCTAGAAGATGGTACCTTCCTGGGCAGCTCTCAGCAAATGGGCAGCCCACTGGTGGCCAATATGGGGACCGGCCAGCTATTCCCCGGCTGGGAAGAAGGATTATTGACGATGCAAGAAGGGGGCACACGCCAGCTTATGATTCCGCCCGCGTTGGGTTATGGAGAAGAGGGCGCAGGCTCTCTGATTCCACCCAACGCCACCCTTATCTGGCAAATTACCCTGGTCGATGTGATTGAAGCCCGCGTACCCCAAGACGTGGCCGAGGATGATTACACCGTCACCGACAGCGGTTTAAAATATTTTGACCTGACAGACGGATCAGGCGATGTGCCAGAGGCCAATGAGGTTGTTGTGGTCCACTACACCGGCTGGCTAGAAGATGGCACCGAATTTGACAGTTCGCTTGATACCGATGACCCGTTGGTCTTCCAGTATGGTACGCCGGAGATGATTGCCGGTTTTACCGAAGGGTTAGCTACCATGCGTGTCGGCGGCCAGCGGCAGCTTGTTATTCCGGCTGAGTTGGGCTATGGTATGGAGGGAGCCGGTGGCATAATCCCGCCGGGCGCCACGCTGATCTTTGAGATTGAACTGGTGGAAATTATGGAGCAGTAGCCGGTAATCAGTTTACCGTTCAACGCTGACCCAACCCAGTAAATAGGCGTTATTTAGCTGCGGCTGCCCTTCGCTATTGAGGGGCAGCCGCGCTATTGTTTGGCTGTCGTACATGCCTACCCAAAGGGGATAACGGCCGTTTTTCACCTCTGCCGGCACGGTTAGCCAATACTGGTCTATAATAACCTCGCCGGCCTCCCACACCCGTGTGGGATAATAACCTTGCAGCGGCTGGGCGTCTCCCTGAGCCAACGGCGGCTGGTCCGCCTCTGCCAAATGCACAAAGGTAGACCAGTCTGCGCCCGGTGCCGATTCTACGCGCCAGGTCAGATCCACTTGAATTTGCTGGCCGGGCTGGGTAATAGTGGGCACAACGGCCGTTTCTACCAGCACCACCTCACCTGCCTCCCCAATAACTGCCAGAATCTCGCCCGCAGCATCCGGCCATTGGTCGGGAACCAACTTTACCTCTCCCACCTGTACCCGCATCTCGGCAGCGGCCAGCCCGGTAAAAATAGGGGCCAACACCGGGGTTGTGGCCGTTGGCTCCAGCATTACGGCCAATCGATCGGCGACAATACCCTCAGCCGGCCACAGCGTGGCCGGAAAGAGACCGCGTCCATGATAACCATGGAAATGGGCGGTGCGCTCGCGGCTATTGTCAGCGAGTTGGGGATGGCCCAATAATTCCACGACCATTTCAGGTGGTGTGGCCGAAACGCCTGTGGTCTGCCAGTAGAGGGTTAGCCAGAGTGGATCACCAGGAACGGCCGTTTCTGTTTCGACCTGTACGCCTACCAGCGTTACTCCCTGACCTACCTCGGTATAGAGCGGCGTAGCCTCTACCGGCAGCCGCTCCAGCAGCGGGGGTAGGGCATAGGCGGGGTGAATCACAAAAAAGAGGCAGTAAACGGCCGTGACCAGACCCAGCAGCGGAGCCAGCCCCGCCGCCCAGCGCGGCAGGTGGCTCAACCCATACGCTAACCCTAAGGCCAACGGCAAAATGGCCGGAAAAAGCAGCCGCCCCTGCGCCGCTTCCGTCCGCAGCATAAAGGCAACCAGTCCACCATAGACGACCAACACCCAGCCTGCGAGCAAAACGGCTTGAAAACAGGTAATTTGTCGTGCATATTGCGTAGTGGGCTGGCTACGCACTACGCCATATGCACGACGCATGATGTATACCAAAGCCACCACTACCAGCCCCAACCACACCCCATGTACCCAACCGGGCGGGCGCAGATTAAACCAGCCAAAAATGGCAAAGAGTGATTGCCACAGGCCCCCCGATTCGGCCAGCACTTGCCAGAGCGTATAGCCCCGGTCGCCACCGGCAATGCGGATGAACGGTGCGGTGGCCAGCGGGTCGGCGTAGAGCAACCAGTTACGCCACCAGAGCCCGCCCGCCAGCAGTAGTGTGGGCAATAAGACATAGCCAATCGACTTCAGGATTAGGGAAAAACGACCCTTGTACCAGGCCAACAGCGCCAACACCAACAAACTATAAATCAGCAGCAGCGCGCCGGCATTTTTGCTCAGGGCCGCCAAGCCAATCGTTATCCCCAACGCCAACAGCCGCCCGGCACTGACCTGCTGCTGCCATAACCAGAGCAGTTGATACAGGCCGGCGCTGGCCAGCAGCGTAATCAGGGCGTCGTTGCTTACAGAAGCGTGAATAAAAAGAAATTGAGGCCAGACGGCCAGCAAGGCTAAAGCCAACAGGGCACGCTGGGGTCGATCTGGCCAGAGCAGTCGGGCGCTGGCAGCCACAAAAAAAAGGGTTCCCAAACCCATAAATGTTGACATAAATCGGAGAAGGTGAGCAGCCAGTGCATATCCCTGCCAGGGCCAATCTTCCCAGGGGCCGTGGACCATGCGGTTTAGATTGGTGGTTTTAGAAGCGTCACCAATGGCCGCAAAGGGATTGAGCCAAACCTGCTGACGGGCACTAGCGGTATCGATGGGACGAATCAGAAGAGCACCCAGCAGGTAGTAGAGCGGCGGTTGGGCTGCCTGTTGGCTAAGCCATTCGTCGTAATCGTCGGCTACATAGGGTAAGCGGCCGTTCTCTGCTACATATTGGGTCGTAAAATAATGCCAATGTTCATCCGGCGCTTCAAAGAGCGGATTGACCAGCCCATACCCGATGGCCAGCAGCAAATAAAGCAAAAGAATCAGGCCGCTTAACCACCGATCCCTCATTCCTGTTCCCCCGGCGTAAATCGGCCCAACCATAAACGGCCGTCCGGCTGCATTATCCCCTCTTGAAAGACGGGCAGCCGTTCACCCGTATCCGGCCGATATAGGCCCAGATAAATGTCATATTCTGCCACGGCCAAATCCGGCGGCAGCCAGATGGCCCGCTCATCTACCAATGCTTCCCCCAAACGCCAGCTTGAGGTGGGGCGGAAGCCATTGACCGGTGGCCCATCCCCCTGGGCTACGATGGCGCCCGTATTATCCACAATATGGATAAAAACAAGGTAGTTATCCTCAATGGCTTCGCTTTGGCCGCGCCAGTAGAGCGTCAGCGGCAGCACCGCACCGGGCTCAACCGGGGTCAGGTCGTAGCCTTGCAGCGACAGCAGCGTTGGCCGGCCCCATTCTGCCTCGTAGGCGGTAGCAATAGGTGGAAATTCAGCCACAAAGGGCCAGGGAACAACAGTGACCTGGGCCAGCGTTGTTTCGGCCCGGCCCAACCAGCGGTAAAGGGAGGGAACGGCCGTTTCTCCCTCTTCTGTGATTAAAGAGAGGCGTAGGGTATGGGGTTCGGCCGTGGCCGTACCGGGCACCGTCAGCCTGGCCCTATCCATGACCAGTTGTCCCGCCGTCCACTGACCGGAAGGGAAATTCGTTCGGCCTAACGACTGCTCTGAGGTGGCTATCACCATGCCCGCGCTATCGACTAACTGCAAGCGCAAGCTCATGTCCTGGCCGGGCGCTTTTTCTGCACACCAAAAGAGGGAGAGTTCCAAAGCATGACCCGGCCGGTAGGTCTCATTTAGCGCCGTATAGCCTTGTAAACTCAGGTCAGGGTGGAGGCGGCGGTTTTG
>JAWOIM010000736.1:0-3755 GCA_046484685.1 Chloroflexota bacterium
GCGTCACGGTGACGATGGTCAGCATTGGCGTGGGGCAAGATACCGCCTGGCTGGAAGAGATGGCGATATTGGGCAACGGCCGTTTTCACATTACCCAGGATGCCACCAATCTGCCCCAAATTTTTGCAGAAGAAACAACCAATGTCCAGCGCAGTTACCTCATCGAAGAGCCATTCTTCCCTACCCTGGTCAGCCGCAGCCCTATTTTGAGCGGTATTCAGCAAGTGCCGGCCCTCTATGGCTACGTGGGCACATCGCCCAAAGCCACGGCACAGGTCATTTTAGAAACCCATCAGGGTGACCCACTGCTGGCTGCCTGGCAGTATGGGCTGGGCCGTTCGGTGGCCTGGACCTCAGATGCTACCGGCCGCTGGGGGCTGGACTGGGTGCGCTGGGAGGGCTTTCCTGTTTTTTGGGCGCAGGCGGTACGCTGGACTGTTTCTCAAAGCCGTGACAGTCTGGTAGAAATGAGCGTTGTCTATCAAAACGATCAGGCGCGGCTGCTGGTCGATGCCCGCGACGGCGACGGCCGTTATCTCAACGGGCTGGATATGACGGCCAATCTGGTGGCCCCCACCGGCCAGGTAGAAACGGTCAGGCTGACGCAGCGGGCACCAGGGCGCTATGAGACCAGTTTTCAGCCGCAAATTGAGGGAGCCTACTTTATCCGCCTGGCCGGTGAAGATGAGGGGTCGGGAGCCGTCATCGGGCAAACCGGCGGCTGGGTGCTGGGCTATTCACCCGAGTATCAACAGCTTGAGCCGGATGTCGACCTGCTGGCGCAGTTAGCCGGCTTGACGGGGGGCCGAGACATAACGGGGAATCAAACGGCCGTTTTCGACTCGGCCCCGCAATCTCAGGCCAGTTCACGACCGATCTGGCCCTGGCTGACACTGCTGGCCTTGCTGCTGCTGCCCTTGGATGTAGGGCTGCGCCGCCTGGTTGTGACGCGGCGGGATATGGCCCGCTTGGGGGAATGGCTGTTCGGCCGTTTTCGTTCAGAGCCGGCGGCTGCCCCCACACAAAGCGAACCGGTGGCCCGCCTGTTTGCCGCCAAACGACGGGCCGGTACACAGCGGGACAGAGCCGAAGGGCTGCCCACTGCTACGGTGCCCACCACTACGGTGCCCACCACTACGGTGCCCACCACTACGGTGCCCACCGCTACGGTGCCCGATCCGCCAAAAGAAGATGGGGGCCAGAAACGGCCGCCCGTTCGGCCTGCCGGCCCCACAGCCGACCGGCCTTCCCCCGCGGCCCCAGACTCCCTGGCCGCCCGCCTGCTGCGCCAAAAGCAAGGCAAACAACAAGACAACGATTTGTAAAAACAACGATTCGCAGCCCAGCTAATGCAGAGACGCAAAGTTACCCATTCTCTACTCGTAGTAGACTAATTTCCTATTGTGATTCCTGGCCACTTCTGGCATGATAAGTAAAGAATAAAGAATTCTTCTAAGTCCGGGGGGAATCCACGGTGCTTAGCAGAAACAGACATCGTCGATTACATTACAGTCAAGTGACTGCTAAGGCCCCTGTTTTGAGCTATTGAGCCTCATTAACAGCCCGGCAGTTACACAAAGAAACAAGGAAGTGCGCCATGAAAAAATTGTTTGTATTATTAACAGCCATGATAGCTCTGGTACTGTTTTTAGGAGCATCACTGGTGGCCTCGCCCCCCGTAGCATCCTCCACGCCTGTTACCAGTCAGATCTTGATTGTCCAGGCAGAAAATGCAGATACAGCCGCTTCGGTTGTCTCCGAGTATGGCGGAACTGTGAAAACAGAACTGGCCATTATTAACGCCGTCTCGGCCGACGTAACGGCCGAACAAATCGCTGCTCTGGAAGCAGACGGCCGTATTGCTGCCCTCTACACCAATGGCGAGGCAGAAGTGGCCCAGGCCAATCCCCAGAATAAGCCGGGCCCTATCGGCGTTAATGCCGATTTCCCCCAGGTAATGGGGGCCGACCAGGTGTGGGACGCCGGCATTAACGGCAACGACATTACCGTTGCCGTCGTCGATACCGGTATTGCCCGCTTTGGTTGGAATGCCGAGCGTATTTTAGCTACGTATGACGTATTAGATGGACTTAACAAATACAGCCAGGACCCCCACGGGCATGGGTCTATGATGGCCAGTCTGATCGGCAGTTCCATGCAAGACGAAAACGGTCCCCTTGGCATTGCCCCGGCCGTCGACTTTGTGAATGTGCGTGTCCTTGATAGCGAGGGTAAAGGAACCCATGCAGATATCATTGATGGTCTGAACTGGATTTTGGCCAATAAGGATACATACAACATTCGCGTGGTTAACCTGTCTCTGATTAGCGGCATCGACGGTCCCTATTGGGCCAACCCGCTCAATCAGGCTGTTGAAGCCCTGTGGGATGCCGGTATTGTTGTGGTAGCTGCGGCCGGCAACGATGGTCCCGACCCCTTGACCATTGCCAGCCCGGGCAACGATCCCTTTATCATTACGGTTGGCTCGTTTACCGACAACTATACTCCCGCTGATGAAAGTGATGACTATATCACCCCCTTTAGCGGTGCTGGTCCTACCGAAACCGGTTTTGTGAAACCAGACGTCGTGGCTCCAGGTGCCCATATGCTGGTGCAGGCCCGGCCTGACAGCGCCTGGGCGCTAGCTAATCCGGATGCCCGCATACATGGTATGTACTACCAGATTGCCGGTACCTCGGCCTCGGCCGCTGTAACCAGTGGGTTGGTAGCCCTCATGCTCGAAGCAAACCCCGATATGACCCCCAACCAGGTTAAATATGCCCTGATGGATGGTGCCCGTCCGGCCCTGGACGCCAATGGCGACCTGACCTGGAGCATCTTCCAGCAAGGGGCCGGCCGTGTTTGGGCAGCCGATGCCGTATTGAACCCGGCTGATGGCGAAGCAAATCTGGGCATGATTCCCGGCGAGCCTTATGTAGGACCTACTGTTTATCGTGATGGTGAATTTATCCTGGTCGATGAAGACGGTGAGCCTCTTGCCGACTTGGCCGGTTATTCCTGGGTTGGTGGCTACTCCTGGGTCGGTGGTTACTCCTGGGTTGGCGGTTACTCTTGGGTCGGCGGTTACTCCTGGGTCGGTGGTTACTCCTGGGTGGGCAGCACTGACTGGGATGACTGGACCGAAGAAGATGTCTGGCAAAGTGGTTACTCCTGGGTTGGTGGTTACTCCTGGGTTGGCGGCTACTCCTGGGTTGGTGGTTACTCCTGGGTCGGCGGCTATTCCTGGGTCGGTGGCTACTCTTGGGTTGGTATCGAAGCGTTTGATGGTTAACACCGACTAACATATTCTTTTCACACTGATGGATAAACCATTACCAGAGCTTATCTTTTAGTTTCTGGCTTAGTGTACAACAGTGTATTTAGTCCCCATGATGTCCTATAGGCATCATGGGGACTTTACTTTACAGTTAGAGTGTGGAAAAATATAAACAACAGGACTTACGCAGGCTGAGCTTGTCGAAGCCGGTTTCGACAAGCTCAACCTCCGATAAATGTGTAAGTCCTAAACAATTCGCTTCACCTTTATTGGCTTTTTGATGACACACTTACGGAACACTTATTCAGCAGTTATATCAATAGCCGGCCTGGTATTGGTGCTATGGGGTCTGGCTCAATTTGCCACCCATGAGCAGCCGTTTTTGCTTGTACTGCTGCTGCTGCTGGCCATATTAACCCAAAGCACAATGACCTATATGGTGGGTGGCATTGTTAGTGTTTCGGTGAGTTCTGCCATT
>JAWOIM010000768.1:0-4987 GCA_046484685.1 Chloroflexota bacterium
CGCTTTTCGCACAATGCGCACGATGACGATTCTGGCGGGGAAACGGCCGTTTACCCCCGCTGAGATTGACACCATGCGCACTTTTCTGCGGCAGCGTAACTTTGACGCCGTCTACTTCCCCGGCATCCAGGCCGATGACCTGAACCGCTACAGCATTCTGCCCGATCCGGCTTACCACACCCTCTTTATGGCTATCCTGGACAACCCGACCCAAACTTACGCCGACTACCGCTTTGATATCCGGCCGCCCACTGACAACCGTCCCTTTTTCTTCCACTACTTCCGCTGGCAGCAAACGCCGGAAATTTTGGCCACGCTGGGGCTGTCCTGGCAGCCCTTTGGCGGCAGTGGTTATTTTGTTCTGGTAGCCCTGCTTATTCTGGTTGGCCTGGCCGCCGCCCTCTTTATCCTCGGCCCTCTCCTCATCTGGCGCTTCTGGCGCGGCTCCCTACTAAATACCGAACACCGATCACCGAACACCATCCCCCTCTGGCGTCTGCGCGTTTTTATCTACTTCGCCGGGCTGGGTCTGGGCTTTCTCTTTGTAGAGATTCCGCTGGCCCAACGCTTTATTCTGGTGCTGGGGCAGCCGGTGACGGCCCTGGCCGTCATTCTTTTTGCCGTCCTGCTCTTTTCCGGCCTGGGCAGCCTGACGGTGCGCCGCTGGTCGCTGCCCTGGGCGCTGGTGCTGCTGGTGGGCGCGGCGGCTCTCTACCCCCTGCTGCTGGGCCCGTTTTCTGAGTGGGCACTGACTTTGCCGGGCTGGGGCCGCATGCTGGCGTCGGCGCTCATCATTGCCCCGTTGGGCTACCTGATGGGGCTGCCCTTTGCCGGCGGGCTGCGGATTCTGGAACAGGCGGACCCGGCGCTGGTTCCCTGGGCCTGGGCTATTAACGGCAGCTTTTCGGTTATCAGCGCCGTATTGGCCGTCATGGTGGCGCTGTCCTGGGGTTTTACGGCCGTTTTATGGCTGGGCGCAGCCGCTTATCTGGCGGCCTTGTTGGCACTGGGGAAATTGGGTGTGAAAAGTGGATAGTGGATAGTGGATAGTTGATAGTTGATAGTGGAAAGTAAAACGATCACTTCTTACTTTTTACTTCTTACTTCTCACTTTTTACCTCTCACTCTTCTTCCCGTGTCAAGGGCACAAACCGCACCCCACCCAGGTCTTCGGTACGGACTTCTTCTTCACTGACGCGCGTGACCAGCCAGAGCGTCTGGTAGCCACCGACCGGCCCCACGGGGATAACCATGCGGCCGCCGATTTTTAGTTGTTGGACCAGCGGTTGGGGCACGTGGTCGGGTGCGGCCGTTACCACAATGGCGTCAAAGGGAGCGTACTCTTCCCAGCCAAAGTAACCGTCGTCATGTTTGACGGCCACGTTATCGTAACCCAACTGTGCCATGCGCGATTCAGACAGGTCGGCCAGCGGACCAATAATTTCGACGGTGTAAACCTCAGCTACCAGTTCGGCTAAAACGGCCGCCTGGTAGCCCGACCCCGCCCCGATTTCCAACACCCGGTCAGCCGGCCCCACGTCAACGGCCTCGGTCATCAGAGCCACAATGAAGGGCTGGGAGATGGTCTGGCCGTAGCCGATGGGCAGCGGGTGGTTGTTGTAAGCCTGGGCCAGATGTTCGTCGGGTACAAACTGGTGGCGGGGCACGCGGCGCAGGGCGTCAATGACGGCCTGGTCGATGATGCCCATGCCGATAATGCCTTCTTGTATTAACTGTTCGCGTTGGGCAGTAAAATCGTCGGTATCGTCAGTGGAGGATACGGCCGTTTCCTCTTCAACCAGTTCCGTTTCATCTGTAGTATCAGGCACCTGGGGCAGGGGATCGGGCGTGGCGGTTGGGGCCGGTTGGGTGCCACAACCTGCGACTAAGGATATGAACAGCGTCAGCATCAGGAATCGTTTCATCATGGTTTCATACCTGTAATGAACCCGATTATATACAAACTTTGCCGGCGGGTCTCCGGTGCAGGCCAGTAGAAGTAGAATAAGTGGGATCGCGTATAGGATTGCTCTCATGGATAGTAAGTCGGCCGTTAGCCGGCTCAGCCGTTCAACCTGGGCTGAAATGTCCTGCCAGGCTTGCGTTTCACTTTCTTGACCAGAACCGATTGCAGGAGTAGATCGCTGGTTTGCAGTCTGACGACCAGGGCAAGCGGCTTCTACCTGGGGCGGGCCAGGACGCGGCGTAACGCTATTGTTAGGAAGTTCCGCCTAGGTCCGTTTTATTCACCTGGTAACGTAACTCAACCATGCCCTCTCCCATCTGCCAAACAGATACCAGGCGCAAAACTGGACTGAGTACATGACGAGGAAAAAGGGGTTTACCTTTGCCCAGGGTTGCGGATCCGACTTGAATGATCATCTCATCCAAAAGGCCAGCATCGTAAAACTGTCCCGCGAGGTCGCCGCCTCCGACGATCCAGATATTCTTCCCCCTGGCAGCGATTTCCATCTCGGCATGAACCTGGCGTACATCGCCATTGACGAACCGAATGTTTGCGCCGTCAATTGGCGGCAGCTTGCGACTGGAGAAGACCCAGGCAGGGTGAGCATAGGGCCAGGGCGAGCCTGCTTCTTCAGCGACTGTGTCGGCATTGCGCACCATCCATTCGTACGTTGCCGACCCCATGGCCAAAGCCCCAACCTCAGCTATGAATTCTGGATAGCTGGAGTTATCCAGATCACCGAGGGGGAAAAGCCACTCTAATGAGTCGTCCTCTGTGGCCAGGAATCCGTCAAGACTTGTCGCTGTATAGTATTGTGTTTTCATATGAGACTCCTCTCTTGACACCGCCTGGCACTTGAACACTTGAACGGACGCAGCAGGGGCGTCGGCTGCGCTTCGCGTCGGCTGCAAGTAATGTTGGGCATTGCTCATATATGTTTTTCACAGATTAATATCTTTGCCGGTTTGTCAGAAGTTTCCGGAGAGCCATTAAGGTATCATCAATTTTCGGTTCACCACTGACCAGTTCATCAAGAATCGGGTCAGCATACGCAGAAAGATCAATAGGATCGAACATATATGATCTCATGGGGATGATATCAAGAATAGCACGCGGGATAAACCTCCATTTCCCACTAAAATGCCGATGGTGCCAGTATAAAACATTCTGATCCGTGGGGCAAATGGTATAGCGCAGTGCGTATTGTGTCATTCTTCTACGCATTACGCACTACGCACTACGCCATATTTTTTGTTACGGATTGAGAATGACAGGCAGGTATAGCACAAAATTCGGCTGCGGCGTTAAGCCAGTGCCGTTGATGACGACGGTGGTGGGGTTGACGGCGACGGTGACGACCTGGGTGCCGTTAATGAAGAGACCGGCGAAGTGGGGGAAGGTGCCGCTGCGGTTGGCAAAGTTCATGACCACGTAGTTGTCCATTGCATTGGGCACAAAGCCATTCAGGTAGCCCACCTGAAAGGTGCCGGCCAGAGTGGCCTGGGGTCCGGCCTGAATTTGGCCATAGAGTCCGGAGGCAGACGAACCGGCCAGTTCGATGGTGGTGGTGGCGTTGCTGCTGGTTTGGGCATAGCCGTCGCTGGTGAAGATGCTTTCTGGACCGGCAATCAGCTCGCCGCTGTTGGTGAGCGTATGGGTCAGGGTAATGGCCGCACCATAACGGAGGGCAAAACGGCCGTCTGTCCCATTCTCAACAAAGTTCAGCAGGGCGTTGTTGCCGGCCGTATCTTGCACGGCGGCATGGGCCGTATGCAGGGAGAGGTCGGCCTGGTTATGAATCGGGTCGGCGTTCGCTATTTGCAGCGTACCGCTAATAACATAGACGCCACCGGTCAGGGTATTGTTGGCGTAGTTGTCCAGGCCGTTAAAGAAGCGCAGCGTGCCGCTGTCAACGTGGATTTCGCCGTTGTTTTGCGGGATGGGATTAGACCCGAAGGAAAATTGGCCACTGCCGCCCGTTTTGCTGAAACGGCCGTTGTTGGTAAAGGAGATAAACTGCATCAGACCATCGCCGCTGTGGCTGACGGTCAGGTCGCCATTGTTAATGAAGGTGCCATGACTGTTGAGGTTGCCGCTGCTCCAAACGGCCGTGCCCTCGTTGATCAGGGTCCGGTTAAGCGTGCTGGGAATGCCCAGGGTCATAGACAGGAAAGCATCGGCGGTGATGGTTAGCGGAGTCGTGCTGTTAATGGCGCCGCGGCGCCAGTTAAACTGCTGGCCGATCAGCAGGGGGGCGTCGCCACCGATGCTGTTGCCGTCATGGTCCAGCACAGGCAAAGTGCGCGGCTCTGTGCCATACCAGTTGGGGCGACCGGCACCGGCGACCGTGGTCGTATAAACGTCGTAGCTGCCATAAATGTCTACCGGACCGCCGGCAAAGTGAACGGCGGGCGCGTTGATGCTGGCCGTATCGGTTAGAATGCGATTGACAGTGCTGCTGCCAAAGGCCAGCAGAGCGCCCTCGGCGACGGTGTAGCTGCCGCTGTCTACCGGCACATAGATGCTGCTGCCTCTTATATCCAGGGTGCCGGTTTCCACAGCAACTGTGCCCTGGTTGGTAAAACGGCCGTTGCTGAAAAGTACCTGGCCGCTATCATCCGTTTTGACAAAGCTGCCCCAGTTGTCGAACAGAGGATTGCCAAAGCTGCCGCTGTGGGTGACGATGAAATCATTGTTGTTGATAAAGTGACCCAGGCCGGCGACCCCACTCACGTTGCCGCTGCTCCAAACGGCCGTGCCCTCATTGACCACGACCCGGTTCAACGGTTGGCTGGCGGCCAGGGTCAGGGAAAAGACCGCGCCGGCGCTGATGGTCATGGGGGTCGTGCCGTTAATACTGCCGTTACGCCACTCAAACTGCCCGGTGATCAGTAAGGGCGCGTCGCCGCCGATGCCGCCGCCGCCCAGGTCCACGACGGGCAGGGTGCGGGGGTCGTTGCCATACCAGTTGACACGGCCCAGGGCCAGGGAGGTGCTGGTGGTGATCACGTCGTAACTGCC
>JAWOIM010000024.1:0-9982 GCA_046484685.1 Chloroflexota bacterium
TGGCCCCTATCACATTGTAGAACCAATGGATTGGGGCATGGTGTGGCCCGACGGGGATGAGGACGGCGGGTTTAGTATGCCGGCTGCCGCTGTTTTCCTGGATGATGGTTCTTTGCTGGGCAGCGTGGCCCATTCTTTCTTTTGTGGTTCAGGTGGTTGTTGGCATCATCTGGCAGCATTTGATCCGGTTACGCAGCGTTTTGGACCATGGAACCTGTCGAATCTGGAAAATGGTGGCGGTGGAGAGGTTGGCATATCGGCCAACGGCCGTATTCTGGTCAATTATGGTACTTCCCACGTCGGCTGTGCCTTTTACAACACCTACGTTACTTTTGTCGATCTGGAGCGAGAAAGCAGTCACGAGTTTTACTTTGAACAGGAAGCATTTTATGATCTCTCCTTGTCAGCAGATGGCCGTTTGGCCTTGATTGCCCAAGGTGAAGGCTGCGGTGCCGCAGACCGTGATATCTGGTCGATTGACTGTGGCCTGTCTGACGCTTTTGAGATTTACTCCCTGCAACTTTGGACCTGGGCCGAGGAAGAACGGTTGGATCTGCCACCGGGGCTAGAACCGGCCTGGTCCGTCAGCGACCGATCAATCGCCTTTAGTTCATGCCTGGCCCAGACTCCCAGTGGCAATTGGGAGCCGATTGCGGCCGGACCGCCCTGGGTCTATGCACTGCATTTCACAGACGATGATTTTACTGTTGAACCAATTGCTGTCGGACAGGCTCCGGCCTGGCGGCCCCGTTAGTCCCAGATGCACCAACGCGATTATCAAACAGGAACGGCCGTTTTACCAATATGTTCTAGAATCGCCATTTGAGTTCAGTTCGGCATATTGCTCCTGGATGTACTCCTGGTGCATACCGGGATTGGTCAGGGCCGCTTCATAGACGGCGGCAGCTAACGCCAGATTACCGGCCTGCTGCGCCTTTTCTGCCATTCAAGTAATGCGCTCCCAGGCCGATGTCCCCATAATCTCGGCCAGGGGCACAAATTTGGTAAATGAGGCCGTTTTCAGGACCGGTGGCATTGTGATCCGGGCAAAAGCGGGGAAAGGGATAACGGTCATTCCCTGAACCATAAGGGATGGTGGACGAGCGTAAGGCCATCTTCAGCGGGCGGCGCGTTGAACAACGGCCGTCATATAACCAAAACAATTCACACGGGCCCGGACCTCGCCGAACCGCTGCAAGCCTTGTGAGGCTTTGTTTATCATTACAAGAACTTAAATTCATAACTTGCGCAAACAATTTCAAAAACATCATCATATGTTTGAACAAAGATATGCTTGTGATCACTTGATACTTTGCCGCCTAAATCTGCGATCCATTCCGAATCGAGAATTTCATCAAGGCTTGATTCACACTCGAAATCCCAAGAATCAAGTTCAATTATTTTGAGCGCCAAGACTTCTGTAAAAACTAGTTCATAAGGGATAAATCTTTCGGACGATTCTGGGGGATCAGAAACTAAATTCTTATTTATTTCACCTTTCAATCTCAACTTGTAGGTTCCGTTAAGGAAAGAAATGTCATCCAAAAATATACAATCTCTACCTGCAAGAAAACCATATTCAGTTTCAATAGGTCGGTGCTTACGCTTAGTGCTTGTCAATTCTATTCCTACTTATCTCGCCTAACTATTTATTCCATAGAACCGATATACGGTATAAAACACCCGTTGAGCGACTTCAATGATAAAAAGCGGATCGAGTGGCCCAGTTTAGTCAGCGCTTTGGCAATATTGTAACCCACGCCCGAAACGGTGCTAGTACCCAGAATTTATGATTTTGCAGGTTTGTAGTAACGGCTACTTCGGCTGCGCTCAGCACATGTTTAGCCGTCTGACCGCTAAAGCGGTTACTACAAACCAGCCCGCAAATTTAGAAAGTTGAGGTGCTAGTCTTTGAAGGCAGCCAGGCGCTGGCAGCGGTCGGCGGCCGCTTTGTGGAAGCCGTACGGCATACCGGCCTCGGCAAACGTGGCCGCTATCTCCTCCATCTCTCCGGCAAAGCGCCACGCTTTGGCCGTCACCCGCTGCTCGGCCTGCTTGGCAAAATCTGAGTCTCCGCGTGACCATCGCTGCGCCAACTCCTGACGGACGTCGAAACTTTCGGCCGTGCCCAGGATAGCTGCCAGCAGTGCCGTTGTCCCTTTGCTGTAAGCAGCATAGCACATCTTGAGAGCAGAGGCCCGGCCAATTTCGTCCCCGATAATTTCCGTTTCCAGTGGCCCGGCGGCGAAACAGGCAGCAATTCGTGGCGACTCACGGCCTGACAAATAGAGCCAGGTCTTGCCGGCTTGCCAGGCCGGGCCGCCAATAATACGATCATCGACAAAAGCAAGGCCATACTCGGCCATCATTTGTTGCAGGCGCACGGCCGCTGCGGTGAAATGGCATTGACATCGGCATAAATGCCCCGGGATGAGTGGGGCAGGACTATGACGAAACGGCCGTTTTTGCATTTCACTCGTGTACTTGCCCTCACAGTGACAATCAGGCCCCAAACCCATATAATCATGGGCAGTTTTATCAACCTGCACACCTGTCAGCAGTCTACCGGTTCATGGACGACACTATCACGCAAACACAACTACCAACCCCCTGGCAAGAATTCACGGCCCTCATCCCTCGTTTCCACGAACTGGCTCAATTCATCGTGGCAGAAATCCAGGATTTCCAGCCAGACCTGGTCCTCGGCCTGGCCCATTCCGGCTGGTTGCCGGTGCTGGCGGCGCAGACCGTTTGGTCGTGCCAATCTGACACCCCTTTTCCACCCACCTTACGCATCAACTTCGGCCGGGAAAAGCTGGAGAGCTACCAGGCTGCCGGGGATGGGCACCATTCTTTTCTACTGGACCACAGCCCGGACGTCTCGCTCGGCCACATCCTGGCCTGGGTGAGCCGGCATCAGAGTTGGCAAACAGAGCTGCAGCAAATGCTCCGGGCAAGCCATCCCACCCTTTCACCGCAGCGTATTCTTGTGGTAGATGAATGTCTTCATTTCGGCACAACCTACTATCCACTCATGGGCCTGCTCCAAACGCTCTTCCCGGCAGCACCCGTCCGTTTTATCGCCGGCTCTATCATTTTTTGGGGCTACCGGGCTACCATGGCCTGGCTCGGCCAACATGAACCAGACCTCACCGAGCCCCTGGACACTGAGAGCAATGTCTTCCGCAATCCAGATCATACCCAGGCCACTCACTTGCACAACGCGCTGCGCTGGGTGGCCGCCGGCACAGAAGATGGCGACCCTGACAGTCTGGCCTGCCTGCCTGTGGATAAACAGAGTCAAACTATCGCCCGCCTGAGCGCCTATTTGCCGGCCGACCGCTGGCTGGAGATTTCCCCCTGGGCCTACAAGACCGTTTTGGCCCATATCCGCCAACACGCGACCACGCCACCAGAGGGCACCGGCCGCCTCTGGCGGCGCAACGGCCTATCCTGGCAGCAAATGGTAACAAAAGAACTCTGGTGCCAGGGATCGCTCTCCCGATCGGAAATAGTGGCGCTGGCCGCGCAATATGGAGCGGGAGCGGCGGCAACAAAGGCTATCCGTACCTGGCTGTCCTGGCAGCGACGGCGTGACCTGATCGTGGCCCAGAACTGGGGACGCGCTACCCGTTACCAACCATCTCCCAGTTTCCGTCCGGACCTAAACGACAGCCGCGGGCCACAAGGCAGCGCCTATTGGGTCATCCCCGACAGGCTGTTGGCCGGACCCCATTTCCTTGAAGCATCTACAAACCACGCCGGACTGCGCTGGCTGCACGCGCAGGAAGTGGAAACAGTGTTGGACTTGACAGGCCACAGGCAGGATTTTTGGGTAGAAAGCGAGGTTTCCGAAGCGTTGGCCGAATATAACGAGACCACTCCCTTCCTGCTCGATGTCCAGCAAATTAGCTGGCCGCCACACAAAACCCCCACCCGGCAACAGTTGCTTGAGGCGCTGCAATGCCTGGAAGCTGCCCTGGCTGCCGGGAAGCGCGTATATATTCAATCCATCTGTGGTACAGGGCGGGCGGCACTGTTGGCCGCAGCTTACCTGGTGCGGCAAGGAGAGTCTCCACACGACGCCTGGCGTTTTCTCGTGCAGCAATGGGAACAAACGATCTGGGGTCCATACCGTCGTCTGCCCGACACGGAAGGGCAGCGCCGCTTTCTCTTACGACTGGACAATTGGCTCAGGCCATGATAACGCCGATTCAAAAAGTCGCAGCCTGCATTACCGCCGGCGATATGCAGCGCGTTCTAGCCTTGGTTGTAGGTTAAGTAATAAATCCTCTAAGGAATGGCAGGCCCAACGCATCTGTAGGAAAAACATGGATTAGGTCATCCCACTTTTGCCATTTTGGGGAAGTATATGACATATGGACCAATTTACAGACCCACCGTATTGCCTCAAAATAAAACGTTACCGAACGGGTAGTGGTTGCCTCATAATGGGTGTTACTCTGGCAGTTGCCGTAATCGTCGCAGTTTGTCATCGATCTGTCGCCGCAGCTGGGCCGGATTCAGTCCACGATACTCCTGCTTCAGCCGTACCTTGCAGATAGGTTTGACAGTCGCCGATATGGCTGCTCGTTGATGTGGTGTTTGTGCCCTATCATAGCGCTTGTAAATTTTTGCGCCATTCCGTCGTTTCTCAACCAATTTCTGCACTGGCTGGAAGAAGTTGACATAGGCGTGCAAATCGATGTAGAGGGCCTCTAGCACCTCAGCCGCCGCCGGCGAGGTGTAGCGTCGATACCCGACCGTTCCCCGCACCACTGCGCCGTTCTTCTGTTCCACCCAGGCCTGGTCGTTCTTCTTCCACGGCCGGGAGCGGGTGAAAGTGATCTTATGCTCCTCACAGTAACGTTTGAGGGTACCGTTGATAAAGAGACTGTCGTTGTCAGAGTCGATACCCAGCAGGGGAAAGGATAGACGCTGCTGCAACGTATCCATCGCCGCCGCTACCGCCAACTGGCTTCGATGACGCAGCAGAAAGCACTCTGTCCAGCCGGTGGCGATGTCAGTGGCCGTCAGGGTGTTCAGGTACTGTCCCTCTGTCGTTTGGCCACAATGGGCCACCAAATCTATCTCCACAAAGCCAGGCACGACCTCGTCCCAATCGGCAAAGGTGCGCACCGGGATCGCTTGCTTCAGGAGCGTACCCGGTTTAGTCGTGCTCCGGCCACGCCCCTGCTGCTGCCGATACGGTTGCAGCCTACGGTCGATGGTAGCCGCGCTCATTTGGAGCAACAGTGTCCGTGTCTCCTCGTCCAGCATCAATTCGTCATGTAGTTCCAGCACTGCGACCATCTCCGGCAAGAACGGTTGCAATCGTTTGCCGCAGATGCAGCCGCCTATTCGCCATATCTCTACCAGGGCGGCCACAGATGCGCCCGTGTATTTGCGTTTGCGGCCCCGCCGTTCTCGTCCCTGTTGGTATCCGTAGCGCAGCGCCCGGATCGCTGACTTGCGGTGCTGTCCAGTCACGGCTACGAATTCATCCAGAATTTTTGTCTTCTCCGAACGGTTCGCCTGCAAGTAGCGATAGCGGACTCGTTCTACGTATTCCCGTTTGCTCTGTTGACTCATTTTTGTCTCTCTCATCATGGCAGCGAGAGTAACACTTTTTTTGAGGCAACCCTACCACCTCCGGTAACATTTTTAATGAGTCAATGCGCCCACTCGATATTTTATCAATATACCTGTATAATTTTACCCATAAACCCTTTGCAGTTCGTTGGATCTAGCCTTAACGAACTGCACAGTTTTTTGCTGAAGCCAGGAGACAAGCAAGCATAAATGAGCCAATTATTGAATCGAGCGGTGGTGTAAAGTAATGCTCGAACTGGCCGCTTGAGGAATAAGTACAGAAGGAGGAATACGATGGGAAAGAAGTTTCTGTACTATATCCTGATTATGCTTTGCAGTGCCAATGTTGACAAACTGCGCTCCATCAACCTCTATCACCCCCTCACCATTTCCCGCTATCGCATCGCCCACACCGGTACTATCACCATTCTGGCTTGGCAATCTACGGCAATCGTCGCTATCTCACAGCGGCAGGGGTGCGCATACCTACCTTTGATGAACCGTGGAGCCTGGCCGAGTTTGAGGAGGCCCTGGAAAAACTGACCGCTCTGCCTGAGGTAGAATATGCGATAGAGATGAAAATCAATTACGGTCGTGGAGAGTGGTTTACATACGGCTTTTCTCCTATTCGGCCAAACACATGGGCCAATTGATCGACGACCTGCTTGCTTTTTCCCGGATGGGACGGTATGAACTTTCCAAATCCCCAGTTGACCTGGACACCCTGGTGCGTGGGATCATCCAGCGGCATGGCGGCCGGGTGTGGGCAGAGGCACAAATTGACCAAGGAGCAACGTTTTATATCTCTCTGCCGCAACCTATTCAGGGAGGATAAAAGGATGACACTCAAGTGGCTCGTTTTACACGTGCCTTTAAAAACTAGCATTATGCTGGCTATGCTTATGCTGTTGCTCTTTGGCTCAATGCCAGCCTCTATCCAGGCTCAAGATACTCCAGAAGCAGTGACTCTGCCGGTGGTGGCCGGTAAAGATATCCGGTTCACTGCCCTCACCGCCGAAGAGGGGCTTTCCTCAGGGAATGTGTATGGCATCACGCAGGATGAGCAGGGTTTTTTGTGGTTCGCCACCGGTGATGGCCTCAGCCGCTACGACGGTTACTCGTTCCGTACGTACCGTTTCGAGCGCGGTAATCCCAATAGCCTGACCAACAATACCGTCCAGGCCATCCTCAAGGGACAGGGCGGTGAAATGTGGTTGGGCACAACCGGCGGCGGGGTTGACCGGTTTGACCCGGCCACGGAAACGTTCACCCACTTCAAGCATGACCCGAACGATCCCAACAGCCTGAGCGGAAACAACATCCCCCCGTACGGTCTGTACCAAGATCGGCAGGGCGCGTTGTGGGTCGGCACAATCGATAGCGGCCTGAACCGGCTTGATCCCGCGACTGGAACCTTCAAGCACTACCGTCACGACCCGCTGAATGCCAACAGCCTGAGTAGTAATTCCATTGAGAGTGTCTACCAGGATTCGAGCGGGATGCTGTGGATTGGAACCTCGGATGCGGGGCTGAACCGGCTCGACCCTGTTTCGGGCCAGATTACCCGGTATGTGCCGAATCCGGATGATCCGCAAGCGCTGCCGGACGTGTTTGTTCATGCGATATACGAAGACCGCGCCGGGACGTTCTGGGTGGGGACCGAGAGGGGGTTTGGATCGCTGGACCGGCAGACCGGCCGCTTCACCCGCTACGCGATTGCTCCCAACCAATCGGACGCCGCCAGCCTCAATGCGATCAAGCGGTTCCACGAAGATGCGGCGGGCAATTTGTGGCTGGGTACCGGCGGCGCCGGGGTCTTGAAGTTTGACCGGCAGCAGCGACAGATCGTGCAGTACAAGCACGACGCCGGCGCTCCGCACAGCTTGTTGAACAACTTTGTCAACGACTTCCGCGAGGACCCATCTGGAACCCTGTGGGTGGCCACCCTGGGCGGCGGGGCGAATGCGTTTTCCACTCGTCCACCCAAGTTCGCCGTCTACAGGCACGAGGCCGACAACTCCAACAGCGTCGCCGACAATTTCATCCTGTCCATCTTTGAAGACCATACCGGCATCGTATGGATTGGAAATGACCGCACTCTCAACCGTTGGGATCGCCGCTCGAACACCTGGCAGGTCTATCGCAACGACCCCACCAACCCGGCCAGCATCTCCAACGGTTCGGTGACAGCCGTCCAGGAAGACCCAAACGGCACGCTCTGGTTTGGCACCTTTTTGGGCGGGCTGAACCGGTTTGACCCAAAAACCGGTCGCTTCACAGCCTACCGGTTTGATCTCAACGATCCCCACAGCCTGAGCGATGACATAATCCGGTCGCTCTACCGCGACTCCAACGGCGTCCTGTGGGTGGGCGGCTGGAATAACGGGCTGAACCGCTTTGATCGGACGACGGAAACATTCCAGCGCTACCTGCCTGATCCTGGTAATCCGATCAGTCTGAGCGGTGGCTCAGTCACCGCTATCTATGAAGACCGGGCAAAAACCTTGTGGGTAGCCACCGAAGGCGGCGGCTTGAACCGGTTCGACCCGGCCACAGAAACATTCACGCGCTTTCGGAATGACCCGCAAAATCTGGCCAGCCTGCCCGATAACGCCGTGCGTGTCCTCTACGAAGACCAGGTTGGACAATTCTGGGTTGGCACGGCCGGGGGCCTGTGCGCGTTTGATCGGGTCGGCGAAACCTGCACGACGGTGTATACGGAAAAGGAAGGACTGCCCAACAACACCATCCAAGGTATCCTGGAAGACGAACAGGGGAATTTATGGATCAGCACCAACAACGGCCTCTCCCGTTTCAATCCTCAAACCCAAACCTTCCGCAACTATGATGTCCTGGACGGTCTGCAAAGCAACGAGTTCAATGTCTTTACAGCGTTCTACAAAAGCCCGCGCACGGGTGAGATGTACTTTGGCGGCATCAACGGCTTTAATGTCTTTGACCCCAGCCGGGTGGAGGACGATCCCTTTGTGCCGCCGGTCGTGCTCACCGATTTCCGCCTGTTCGGCGAGTCGATGCCGGTGGGCGGCGAGTCGGTGCTGCAAAAGGCCATCCACGAGACCACCGGACTGACTCTATCCTACGACCAAAACAGCCTTTCCTTTGAGTTTGCGGCCCTGAGTTATGTCGCCCCGGCCAAGAACCAGTATCGCTACAAGCTGGAGGGCTTTGACGCCGACTGGTACACCGTGGATAGCAAAGAGCGGCTGGCGGTCTATACCAACCTGGATGCGGGTGGCTACGTGTTCCGGGTGCAGGGTACGAACGAAGATGAGGTCTGGAATGAAGCAGGGGTGTCGCTGCCCATTACTATCACGCCGCCCTGGTGGCAAACGTGGTGGTTCAGAAGCGTGGCCGGACTGGCGATTGTGGGCCTGCTTGCCACCGGATACAGCTATCGCGTGCGAAGCCTGCGCCGACGCACCGTGGAACTTGAGACACTAGTAACCGAGCGAACGCACGAATTGCAAACGGCCAAAGTAAAAGCCGAAGCCGCTAACCAGGCCAAAAGCGTTTTTCTGGCAAACATGAGCCACGAACTGCGCACGCCGCTCAACGCCATTTTAGGCTACGCCGACATCCTCAAACGGCATGCGGGCTACACCGGCCCCTCGGCCGATGGCTTGAACATCATTCAGCGCAGCGGCGAACACCTGCTGACCCTCATCAACGACGTGCTTGACCTGGCCAGGGTAGAAGCCGGCAAGCTGGAACTCAATCCTGCCCCCTTACATCTACCCACCTTTCTGCACGAGATCATGGGCATTATCCGCGCTCGAGCCGAAGCCAAAGGCCTCTCCCTCACCTATGAAGCGCTCTCCCCCTTACCCGACACCGTACAAGCCGATGAAAAACATTTGCGCCAGGTCTTGCTCAACCTGCTGGGCAACGCCGTTAAATTCACCGACCAGGGGTCTGTAACGCTGAGGGTAAAGGCAGAGGGTGAAGGGATGAAGGATGGGGACAGGATTAAGGATTCATCCCTGATCCTTCGTTTTGAAGTAGAGGACACTGGCTCCGGTATTGCTGCCGACCAATTGGAGTACATCTTCCAGCCTTTTGAACAGGTCAACGAGCCTGGCAGGCAGACCGAAGGCACCGGCCTGGGATTGGCCATCAGCCGGCAGATTGTACAATTGATGGGCAGCCAATTGTTGGTCAAGAGCCAGCCGGGGCAAGGCAGCACTTTCTGGTTTGACGTCACCTTGCCGCTGATCGAGTCGCTCGCCGAGGGGCAGCCCGATGCCAGCCCCACCCTGAATATCAAGGGGTATGAGGGAACGCGGCGCACAGGGCTGGTGGTTGACCACAGGCTCTACAACCGCCATCTCTTAGCGAACATGTTGGAGCCGTTGTTCTGTGAGGTGAACAC
>JAWOIM010000754.1:0-3208 GCA_046484685.1 Chloroflexota bacterium
TGCATCGAACATAATCAACAATCGTTGATATTCTTCTAATCTTCGGCAGGCTCAGGTTTGCAGGCCATGGTTTCGCTTTTGTGTCGTTCCCAGCCGTTCATATTCGGCGATCACCTGCCCTCCCAGTAGCACGATTACCGCTCCCGCTTCCAATTTTCATGTGCGCGGCGGTTTGCCCAAAGGACAATTGTTGGCCCTGCTGCCCCTGCTGCTGCTGGCCCTGTGGCAAGCGACGGTATTCAGTGAGCAGTATTCAGTAAACAGTAAACGGTATTCGGTATTTACTGTTCGGTATGGGGTGGGGTGGTTTAAGGAGAAGGGGCGCTGGACGGCCGTTCTGGCCCTCCTTTTTGCGCTGGCGATTCTGAGCCATCCGGTCATTTATGCCCTCATGTTTCCCCTGGGGCTGTGGCTGCTGCTGTTAGCCTGGCGCTGGGGCTGGCGGGTGTTGATTGGTCCCGCGCTGGGCATGGGTGGCGGCGTGCTGCTGAGCGCCTTCTTTTGGCTGCCGATGCTGCTGGAAGTCTCGGCTACGCGGGCCACGACCACGGCCGAACAAGGCTACAGCTACCGGGATAACTTTCTGACGTTGGGCCAATTGTTGGATTGGCCTCGCCTGCCGGCCGATCCGGCGCTGCTCAACCCGCCGGTGGTGCGGGCACTGCCATTGGTGGCCCTGCTGCTGGCGCTGCTCTTCCTGGCCGGCTGGCTGTGGCGGCGCGGCCCCAGCAGCCCGGCCCAACGGCAGGCTCTCCTGGATTGGAGCCTGCTGCTGCTGGTCTCCACCTGGCTCATTCTGCCCGCCTCCCGCCTGGTATGGGATACAGCGCCGCTGTTGTCACAAGTCCTCTTTCCCTGGCGCTTCCTGACCCTGGCCTCCCTGGCCGGGGCTGTTCTGCTTGGCCTGGCCCTTGATCTGTTTATGGGTGGTGAGGAAAATTTTAACCGCAGAGAGCACGGAGAACGCAGAGAAAATGAAAAAAAGAAAACTCTGCGCCCTTTGCGCTCTCTGTGGTTAATCCCGCTTTTGATCACGGCCGTTCTGGTTATCGCCGCTGTCCCCTGGCTCTTTCCGCCCCAAGAGGCGATTCCCGAAGCGCCAACGCGGGCCGATCTGGCCGCCACTGAGCAGCCCCCGCTTTTTATCGGCACGACCACGCTGGGTGAGTTTTTGCCGCGCTGGGTTGAAACAGTGCCTGACACAGCCGAGATGCGGGCTGCTTTGCTGCAAGAGCGCCATTTTGACCGGCTGCAACCGCTGCCGGAACTGACCGTCAGGCAGTATGAAGGCCGGGCCACCGACGCCCGCTACCAAATTGAGGTTAGCCGGCCCCTCACGTTGACCTATCGTCAATTTTATTTTCCCGGTTGGCAAGCTACCCTGAATGATCAGCCGCTGGCCTTGTCCCCTGGCCGGCCGCATGGCTTGATCGAAACGGCCGTTCCCCCCGGCAGCCACAGCCTCCACATTTGGTTTGGCACAACCCCGGTGCGGCAGGTGGGCGGGGTGATCAGCGTCCTGGGGCTGCTGTTGATAGTGCTGGCCGCCGGGCTGTCCCTCGAGAGAAATGGGCTGAACAAAAGATTGAACAGCCGCTCATTTGACATAAAACCCCATTATCTTCTAGTGTGGGGCCTGGCAGCCCTGGCCACCTGGTTCCTATTGGCCACCGTCGAGAATCCGCTGCGCCGGGCCACGCTGCTGCCCGACGGCATCCTGGGGCTGCCCCAAATAACCCCCCTGGACTATGCCGGCGAAATTCGGCTGTTGACCTACGAACCGCAGCAAATCAGCCAGCCGGCCGGCCAACCGATTCCCCTGACCCTCTACTGGCAGGCGCAGCGTGCCCTTGGTGTCAGTTACCTGCCGGGGGTGCAGGTGGTTGATCATCAGGGGGTGGTTTGGAGCCGGGAGGCAGCCCGACCCTATCACTGGCGCTTTACGGCCGGCCAAAATCCGTGGCCGCAAGATGGCTACCGGATGGACCCCTTTGAAATCGACCTGCTGGACGGAACGCCGCCGGGCAGCTACCGCTTTCTGGTGGGGCTGGTTCGGGAAGATACCGGCCAGACAATTGCCGCCCATGCGTTTGGTCAGATTATTATCACCGAGCCGATGCGCGGGGAACGGCCGTTAGAAAACGGGATGATCGCCCCTGCCGATCCTGCCGGGCCGGGTTTGACACTGCTGGGCACGCGGCTAGACCGGCACGAGGCGGCCCCCGGCGATCCGCTGCGCCTGACGCTGCTGTGGCAACTGGATGACCCCCAGGCAGTGCCCACAGACCAGATTGCCCTGACCTTGCAGGATGAGGCGGGCAATCTGTTATGGGCAGGAGAAACGGCCGTGGCTCCCACCTATCCTCTGGCCGCTGCCCAACCGGGCGACCGGCTGCGAACTGAAGTTATCATGCGCCTGCCCGCTTCCCTGCCCGGTGGCCAACATACCTGGTATGCTCAACTGGAAACGGCCGTGTGGCCCATCGGTTCCCTCACCATCAACGAACCGGAGCGCACCTTTACCCCACCTGAACTGACCCATCCCCTTAACCGGCAGTTGGGCGATGTGGCCACCCTGCTGGGTGCAGTTTTGATCGCTGACGAAAGAGCAGGGACAGATGGTGACGATACCGCTTACCGTTTACCGGCTTCCGTTCACCTGATCTGGCAGGCCGAGGCAGAAACGGCCGTTAGCTACCGCGTCTTCCTACACCTGATGGGGCCAGACGGCCAACTGGTGGCCCAATCAGACGGAGAGCCGGCCCAGTGGCAGCGCCCCACCACCGGCTGGCTGCCCGGCGAAATTATCCGCGATCCCCACCAACTCCATTTGCCCGATGACTTACCGCTCGGCCGTTACACACTCCTGGCCGGCCTGTATGAGCCGGTGAGCGGTGAGCGGTTAATCGTGGAGGGGGAGAAAACAGCCGTTGTTGTTACCACCTGGACCATCGCCGATGATTAGCCTATGGCCGGTACGTCAAATCGGATCTGTAATGTATACTGGCAAAGGGCATAAACTAAGATTTTGACCAGAGGTGGCATGGTCAGAGGCCGACTATAGCCAATATAGGGAGATGTACATGAACGTCGTTTCTAGAAAACCGTTTTTAGGGTTGGCCTTTATCTTGCTGGTGGCTGTCCTACTGCGCCTGCTCTGGTTGGCAGACATCCCGAAAGGTCTCTGGTATGACGAAGCCTGGGTTAG
>JAWOIM010000218.1:0-4901 GCA_046484685.1 Chloroflexota bacterium
TTTGGTATGCTCGACACGCTGGAATCCTTGCGCCGCAGCGGGCGTGTCAGTTGGGCACAGTTTGGTTTTGGCACACTGCTACAAATTAAGCCCATTATGGTTATCCACGAAGGCGAAGTGACCGTGGCCGCCCGCGTCCGCACCAAAAGCCGTTCCCAGCAGACCATGCTGGCCATGGTTGAAGAACTGGCCCCTTTTGAGCGATTGGGCGTTATTCATGTGGCCGCGCCGGAAGCGGCCGCCGCGCTGTGGCAAAAAGCCCAGCAGCTTTTCCCCATGGAAGGGGAAATTCCGATTACAGCCATCACTCCGGCCATCGGCGCTCATTTAGGCCTGGGCGCGGTTGGATTTGCCTGTATCAGGCAGATAGGGAAGAAATAATTAATGGTTGAATTGTTGATTCATTGCGCCCTTTGTGGTTAGACGGTACAAGTATGGTAAACTTAGATCGCTATGAAACGATCATTCAAACGTCTGGAACGAGTATTGGAATTAGAGAAAAAACAGGGCTTTCAGAACAAGGCCGTGGTGGGCGGCATTCGCCAGTTTGCTACCTATTGGGTCGATAAGGCTCGCGAGGAGGCCATCGACGAAGTAGACCGGGCGCTGGTAGAGCAGGTGGCTGAAGTGCTAAATGAGTATGCCCGCATGACCGGCCAGGAGACACGGGCTGAAGCGGTCCAATCCCTGCTGGATGGCCTGTCAAGCCGTGAAGAGCGGCTGGGTGATCAACTCCCCCTACCCCCTGAAAAGAAAAGCCCGCCCCCGCCCAAAGCGACCGTAAAAAAGGAGCCGCCTTCCCCTACCAAGGAGCCGTCTCCGCCTCTACCAACTGAACTGCCCTCTACGCCAGAACCGGACTATGAATTACCGGTCGAGCAGAATGTAGCTGGGTTGCAACAGCCGGTAACGGCCGTTAAAGGCATCGGTCCTAAGCTGGCACAGCGGCTGACCGTATTCAACATTGAAACCATTGAGAATTTACTCCATCTCTTTCCCCGCCGTTACGATGATTACAGCCTGATGAAGCCGATTAACCGGCTGCAATATGGAGAGCAGGTGACGATTATTGGCACCATCTGGGAGACGCGGGCGCGGCGCACGCGCAACAACCAGGTATTGGTCCAGTCGATTATCAGCGACGGCACGGGCAAAATCCAGGCCACCTGGTTCAACCAGTCCTGGCTAACCCAAAACCTGCCGGCCGGGATGCAGATCGTCTTGAGCGGCAAAGTAGAGCAATACCTGGGCCGGCCGGTCTTTAACTCACCTGATTGGGAACCGCTGGAACTGGAACCGCTGCGCACGCGGCGTATTGTGCCCGTTTACCCGCTGACCAAAGGGCTAAAAAGTTATAAGATGCGGAACGTGATGCAAACGGCCGTTTCTGAATGGGCCGCCCATGTCCCCGATCCCTTACCCTTGCCCATCCGCCAACGACAAGACCTGTACAGCTTGCCCCAGGCCGTACAGCAGATCCATTTCCCGGACACGCAGGAGGCGCTCCACCATGCCCGTCATCGTCTGGCCTTCGACGAACTGTTCCTGCTCCAGTTGGGCATGCAGGCCCGCCGCCAGGAATGGCACAGCCAGCCCGGCATTCCCCTTAATGTGGGTCCCGACCAACTGGCCCCCTTCTACAACAGTCTCCCTTTCCACCTGACCGCTGCCCAACAGCGGGTCATCGACGAAATTCGCCACGACATGGCCCAGGCCCGACCCATGAACCGGCTGCTGCAAGGGGACGTGGGGTCCGGCAAAACGATTGTGGCCGCCGCCGCCATGTTTGTGGCCGTTCGCGCCAACAGCCAGGCGGCCTTGATGGCCCCCACCGAAATTTTAGCCGAGCAGCATTACCAGGGGTTGCACCAACTGCTGGAACCGCTGGGCGTGACCACCTGCTTACTCACCGGCAGCACCACCGCCGCCGAAAAAGAACGTATTTATACTGAACTGGCCGCCGGTAAAATTGACGTGGCCATCGGTACCCACGCCCTTATCCAGGAAGGCGTCACTTTTGCCAACCTGACCCTGGCCGTTATCGACGAGCAGCACCGCTTTGGTGTCGATCAGCGAGGCGCGCTGCGCCTGAAAGGAGCCAGCAGCGAGAATGGGGAACCCAATCCCCATCTGCTGGTGATGTCGGCCACCCCCATTCCGCGCACGCTGGCTCTCTCCCTCTATGGCGACCTGGACCTCTCTATTTTGGATGAGATGCCGCCCGGTCGCCAGGAGATCAAGACCTACTGGCTGAAAACCAGCGAGCGGGAACGGGCTTACCAGTTTGTGCGCCGCCAGGTGCAGGCAGGACGGCAGGCGTACATGATTTACCCGCTGGTAGAAGAATCAGATAAGATTGATGCCAAAGCGGCCGTAGAAGAGTATGAGCGTTTACAGCAGATATTCCCTGAACTGAAGCTGGGATTGGTACACGGCCGTCTCAAAGCGGCCGAAAAAGAAGCAGCCATGCGAGCCTTCAAAGAGGGCGAAACCAACATTCTGGTGGCCACCTCAGTTATTGAAGTAGGGGTCGATGTGCCCAACAGTACCATCATCGTCATTGAAGGGGCCGACCGCTTTGGCCTGGCCCAACTGCACCAGTTCCGCGGGCGGGTGGGGCGTGGTGTGCATCAATCCTACTGTTTGCTCATTGCCGACGGCGGTTCGGCCGATGGTGAAGAGCGGATGAAAGCCCTGGAACAGACCAATGACGGGTTTGTTTTGGCCGAGAAGGATTTGTCGCTGCGCGGACCGGGTCAATTTTTTGGCCGGCAGCAGAGCGGCCTGCCCGAACTGCGTATGGCTTCACTGTTAGACATGGCTATGGTAGAATTAGCCCGTGAAGAGGCAGTTGCCCTGTTTACCCAGGACCCGTATTTAC
The DNA here is from genome assembly GCA_046484685.1 of Chloroflexota bacterium. Lineage (GTDB taxonomy): Bacteria > Chloroflexota > Anaerolineae > Promineifilales > Promineifilaceae > SLGK01. The sequence goes on from JAWOIM010000218.1 coordinate 2,882, forward strand.
AACAGCCGGAACATGCCCCCCTGCACCAGCGCGTGGAGCAGTTTTGGGCCGATGCGGGTGACGTGAGCTGAGAAGACCGAGGACGAAGGAGCGAGGACGGAGGGTAGGTAGTGTCCATCGTTCGTCATTCGTCGTCCATCGAACCCGAAGGGAGAAAGATGACAAAACGAGCAATTTACCCCGGCACGTTTGACCCGGTTCATTATGGCCATCTGAATTTGATAACGCGGGCGATGACCCTGTTTGATGAGTTAATTGTAGGGGTCTATGACCACGCTCGACCGACCAAATCGTCGCTCCTTTTTTCGGTTGAAGAGCGGATGCAAATGATTGAGGAGGCGTTAGATGGCCGTTCCGGGGTCTCCATTGTTCGATACAGCACACTCACGGTTGATTTTGCGAAGGCGATGAATGCCAATATCATCGTGCGCGGGCTGCGCGTCTTTTCCGACTTTGAATTTGAGTTCCGCATGGCCCTGGCCAACCAGCGCCTTATGCCGGCGATTGAAACAGTAAGCCTGATGACGCGAGAGGAGCATACTTTCCTGAGCGGTACAACGGTGCGGGAAATCGCCTCACTGCATGGGGATGTAAGCAGCATGGTGCCTCCTAATGTGGCTAAGGCGTTGTATAGTCGGTTTAATGGGGAGCAGGCGGCCAGATATAATCGGCCGCTGCCGTTGAGGGACTAAAACATAAAACGTAAAGCGTAAAATGCAGTAATTTCCACTACGTACTACGCATTACGCATTAAGCAAAGGTGCATCATGGATATTCAACATCTGGTTGACCGCCTGGATCAGGTATTAAACAACAGTTACCGCTTTCCGCTGAGTGCTTATTTGATGGTAAATGAGGACGAAGTGTTCAACATTGTGGACCAGATGCGGGTAACGATCCCGGAAGAGGTAAAGCGGGCCAGCCGAATTGAAGCAGAGAAAGAGCGCATTCTGGCCCAGGCCAAGGAGGAGGCAGAGCGCATTCGTGGCCTGGCTAAAGATGAAGCACAAGAACTCGTCAGTCGAGATGCGGTTATGGCGACAGCACAGCAGCGGGCCGACAACATTATTGAGCGTGCCCGCCGTGACGCCGAAGCGCTGCGCCAGGATGCCGATGTTTATGTCCTGGAGCTGCTATCAAAGCTGGAAGAGGATTTGTCCCGCTCCCTGACGGTCGTGCGCAATGGCATGCGGAAGGTCCATATGGAACGAGAAGGGGAAGGAACGGCCGTTGCGGACAACAGTCAGTAGTCAGTGTTCGGCAATCAGTATTGGGATGAATTGCGCTTGACAGCTATAACTCTGAGGCTATAATTATGAATCGCGGCTGCCCAGCCGCTTATTTTTTTGTTGGCTGTTAAACTAAAATCAAAATAGAAGCAAGTCAAGCTTTTTTTTGGCCAGTAGCCACAGGGCTAAAAGCCAGTGGCCACAGGGCTAAAAGTCTGACTTTTTAAGGAAAAGGGAAGAACAATCATGGGTGCTTTACCAAAACGTAAAATTTCAAAATCTCGCCGTGACCGGCGGCGCTCACACCACGCGCTGAAAACCTTTCACCTGGTTCCCTGCCCGGAGTGTGGCAGCATGAAGCGGGCCCACCACGTCTGTCTGGACTGTGGTATGTATCGTGGCCGCCAGATTGTGCCGCCGCTGGAAAGCTAGTAACCAGTATCCGGTAATGTCGCTACGCGACCGGTAAGCGGTATTCAGTAGAAAGTATATTGTTAAAAAAGGGCACGGTTTTGACCGCGCTCAACATTATGTTTAGTTGAGGAGCAGCGCGTGAGCAGCGGGATAGACAATTTAACTCTTTTCCGCCCCGACCACGCGCTGTTTTGTTTTGATGTAAGGTATTAATCGTCATTTTCTGAGTTCAACATGGGCGTGGGCACACCATAGCTTGCCACTTCACTATGTTCAGTGCAGGCTCTGAGCAAAACCGAAGGGCCTGTCCTGAGCAAAGCCGAAGGGCCTGTCCTGAGCAAAGCCGAAGGGCCTGTCCTGAGCAAACCCGAAGGGCC
>JAWOIM010000466.1:0-8397 GCA_046484685.1 Chloroflexota bacterium
CCTGGCCGCATCGAACCATCATCCCGGCCACATCGCAGCCATCATCACAGCCCGTATTGCAGCCGCATCGAACCATCATCCCGGCCACATCGCAGCCATCATCACAGCCCGTATTGCAGCCGCATCGAACCATCATCCCGGCCACATCGCAGCCATCATCACAGCCCATATTGCAGCCGCATCGAATCATCATCCTGGCCACATCGCAGCCATCATCACAGTCCGTATTGCAGCCGCATCGAACCACCATTCTGGCCACATCGCAGCCATCGTTATAGCAACATTACTACCACACAGTAGCCGCTTTTTAACAAATTGTTGTCACATCGTTCCCATCATCATGGTCACTGTAGGCCAACCTGTGGCTGAAAGTCGTTTTTATGCCATTTCATTGAATAAACGACTGTAGCTGCACTTTTTTGCAAAAGGGGTCTGAGAAAATTTCTCAGACCCCTTTTTGTTAGGAACGTTTATCTGGCCCTATTCCCCGTCTTGATGAGCGTCAAGGATCGCCGTCAGTCCCAACAAATAGCTGCGCCAGCCAAAGCCGCTAATCTGCCCCCGGCAAATCGGAGCTATAACAGAATGGTGACGAAAGGGTTCGCGAGCATAAATGTTAGAAAGGTGAACTTCAACGACGGGCAAAGCCACGGCCGCCAGAGCGTCGCGCAGGGCGTAGCTGTAATGGGTGAAGGCGCCGGGGTTGATCAGAATCCCATCGGCCCAGTCGCGAGCTTCGTGAATAGTATCAATCAACACCCCTTCATGATTGGATTGCAGAAAGCGAAGTTGGGCCTGGCGGACCTGGGCCACGGCCGTTAACTCCGCTTCAATGTCGGCCAGGCTAAAACGGCCGTATACCTCCGGCTCGCGCGTGCCCAGCAAGTTTAGATTGGGTCCGTGTAATACGAGTATGTTGGTCATGGGAACTCCAGTAGCCAGTAGCCAGTAGCCAGTAGTCAGTAGCCAGTAGTCAGTAGTCAGTAGTCAGTAATGTCGCTGCGCGTACGCTAATTGGTATAAGCCTGCCAGCCGGTTACGCACTACGCACTACCCATCACTCACGCAGCTCGTGCAGAGTGGCTAAAACGGCCGTTTCGGCCACATTCCCTGCAATAAACACCTGCCCTATATCCCGCAGCAAAATAAAGCGCAGGTGGCCGGCCAGTTTCTTCTTGTCAGACCCCATCGCCGCCAGCAGCGCGGTTGGTTCATAGTCTGCCGGAATGCGCGTGGGGAGCTGCCAGCGTTGCAGTAGCCGCTCAATCCGGCCTTGTAGTTCAGGCGCAGTATAGCCCAGCCGGGCCGACAGGTTGGCTGCTGCCACCAGGCCCATAGCCACCGCCTGACCGTGCCCCACGCCATAGCCGCTCACCTGCTCAATGGCGTGGCCAAAGGTGTGGCCCAGATTCAGCAGGGCACGCGGCCCCTGCTCAAATGGATCGGCCTCTACTACATCTCGCTTGACTTGAATGGCGGTAGCGATGACCGAAGACGAAGGACCGAAGACGGAGCTTCCGTCATCCGTCCTTCGTCCTCCGTCCAATTCTAACTGGACAAACAGGTCGGGGTTGGCGATCAGGCCATGTTTAATCACCTCGGCCATCCCGGCAGAGAGTTCAACCGGGGGCAGCGTGGCCAGCGTATCCAGATCGGCAATGACCGCCTGCGGCTGTTTGAAGGCCCCCACCAGATTCTTGCCCTGGGGCAAGTCCACACCCGTCTTGCCGCCCACGCTGGCATCAACCATCGCCAGCAGGCTGGTTGGGCACTGCACAAAGTTGACTCCGCGCAGGTAGGTGGCGGCCACAAAACCGGCCACATCCCCTACCACGCCGCCCCCCAGAGCCACAATGGTGCCGCTGCGGTCGATGCCGGCCGCCAGCAGTTGGTCATACAGGTGGTTCACGGTGGCTAATGTTTTGTGCTGTTCACCGGCAGGCATAGTCAGCACCGTCTGGGTCTCTATCCGGTCAGCATAGAGAGGGCCAACGTTACTATCACTAATGACCACCAGCGGCCCATCTGTTCCGGCCAGTTGGCCCAGTTGGGCCAACTGGCCAGGCAGCAGGCCCTGACCCACGTAAACGGGGTAATGGCCGGTGGGATGTTGGACGGTCAGCTTGATAGTTTCTGTCTCTGTCATAGAGGGTATTGTACGTGAAACGTGAAACCCTTCAACTGCGTTCAGGGCAAGCTGTGACGAGTGAAGACCCTGCTAACAGACCCATCACGTTTCACGATTTGAGATGCTGTAGAATTTGCTCCACAATTTGTTGGGGCGTCTGGTCGTCGGTAGGGATTTGGGGAAAACGGCCGTATCCCTCAGCCCGTTCTGCCAGCAGTTCATGGATTCGTTGGGCCGGGTGAGGGTGATGGAGCAGCGGCCGTTCCGTCTGATCTGCTTGCAAGCGGGCCAGAAGGGTGTCGGGCTGGGCGGTCAGGCAAAAGATGGGACCGGATTGGGCCAGGGCCTCAACGTTGGCCGGGTTGAGCAGCAGCCCACCACCGGTAGCAATGACCAGTCCGCGCTCGGCGGCCAGCGTGTGGGTGGCCTGGACTTCCCATTGGCGAAAGGCGGCCTCGCCGGATTGGGCAAAGATAGTAGGGATGGAACGGCCGTCTTGGGCCACAATCCACTCATCCGTATCCACAAAGCGGCAGCCCAACCGCGCCGCCAGCAGCCGGCCCACCGTTGACTTTCCCGTACCCATAAAGCCTGTCAGGATAATGTTTTGCATATAATAAGTATAGGCTGGTAGATAACAGAGGTGCAAACAGTAATTTGCCTGCTTTCCTTTCTGTCCTATTAAATACCTTTTATTCCCCCCAACTGTTGGCTATACTAGGTTGTATGGAAACTTTTAGCGCAGCCTCACACCATGATGTTCTTGTTCTTGTTATACAAATTTCCGTTCTACTTTTTACAGCTCGTGCCCTGGGTGAAATCGCTCAGCGCTTTAACCAGCCGGCTGTTATTGGCGAAATTTTGGCCGGTATTTTGCTTGGCCCCTCTTTTCTATCCAGTTTGCTCCCTTTTATCGGCCAGTGGCTGGTTCCGCAAACGGCCGTACAGGGGTATCTCCTTGAGGTCGTTAGTCTTATTGGCGTTATGTTCCTTCTGCTGGTTACAGGACTGGAAACAGACATTGGTCTGATTCGTCGCCACGCCCGTATGTCACTCAGCGCGGCCGCCGGCGGGCTAATTGTCCCCTTTGCCACCGGCTTTATATTGGGTCTTTACCTGCCTGATTTTCTCCTGGTTGATCCCGAACAACGCCTGGTTTTCGCCCTCTTTTTGGCCGCGGCCATGTCCATTTCAGCCATTGCCGTTATTGCCAAAGTGCTAATAGACCTGGACCTGATGCGGCGCGATATGGGACAAGCCATTATTGCCGCCGGTATGGTCGATGACACCACCGCCTGGATTGTCCTATCCGTCATTATCGGGCTGGCAGCCGGGGATGCCGTTACGGTGGGCAGCGTTCTTTATTCCATTGGCACGGTTTTTGCCTTTTTACTGGTCAGTTTTACCGCCGGTCGTTGGTTAGTCAAAAAAACGCTGGAATACGTCCAGGATGAGGTCATCAGCCAGGACCGGCTGCTTTCGCTGGTGGTTATTTTCACCTTTGCCTGGGGGGCGATCACCCAGGCCATTAACCTGGAAGCGCTCTTTGGAGCCTTCATTATGGGTATCTTGTTTGGCCAGATGCCGCGCCTGCCCAAAGCGGTGGTGCATAAATTAGAGAGCATTACCATGGGTATCTTTGCCCCCATTTTTTTTGCCGTGGCCGGCTTAAAAGTGAACCTGCTCAGCCTGGCAGACCCCACCTTAATTGGCATCGGTTTGATCGTTCTCTTTATAGCCAGTTTTGGCAAGGTAGCCGGGGCCTATATTGGCGCACGCACCCTGGGTCAGCAAGATAATTGGACCGCTCTCAGCTTTGGCGCGGCCCTAAACGCCCGCGGTGCTATGGAAATCATCATCGCCTCCATTGGTCTGTCACTGGGGGTTTTAACGCAAGATATGTTCTCTATTATTGTCTTGATGGCCATGACTACTTCCCTGATCGCGCCGCCGGCTTTGCGCTGGACACTCAAACGGGTCGTGCCCAGTGAAGAGGAGTTGGAACGGCTGCGACGAGAAAAACTGGCGGCGGGCAGCCTGATTGCCAATATTCACCGTGTGCTGCTGCCGGTGCGCCAGCGGCAGGCCAATGGGGCCGTCGTGCCCACAATTGAAGCCCGTCTCTTGGATAAAATAGGGGCCAAGACAGCTCTGTCGGCCACGCTCTTAAATGTGAGTCGGCCGGGAGAAGCGAGCGACGGCCTGGCCTACCTGACCAAACTGGCTCCCCAGTTTACCCAAAAAGAAGTGGTGCCCAAGGTAATTGAAAGCAGCAATGTGACCGATGCCATTCTAGGTGAATTACGCAAAGATTATGACTTACTGGTACTGGGTGCTTCAGAAAAAGACCGGGGCAGCGATACGCTCTTTACGCCTATCGTGGATTATATGGTTCGCTTTGCCCCCTGTCCCTCTATCGTGGTCCACGGTCAGCGCATTAAAGAGAATTGGGATCCACGCCGTATTTTGGTGCCCACCGACGGCAGCAACGCGGCTAAACACGCCGCCGAATTAGCCTTCGCCATCTCCTCTGAAGCAGACGATGAGGTTTTTATATTGAATGTGCTGGTAGATACCCCCAATATTTATCGTTCAGAGCAAAGCAACAGCGCTATTGTCACCCAGCGTATGGCCACGGCCGAACAGATTGTGAATGAAATCAGGGAGTTGGGGGATGCGTATAAGGTAAGAACAACAACCAAAGTGTCTGAGGGGCGTTATCCGGAAGAAGTGATTGTGGAAACGGCCGTTGACAACGATATCGACCTGATTGTCCTCAGCACCGATCTGCGCCCTGGCTCACACCGCCTCTTCTTAGGACCGCGCGTCGAATACATCCTGCAACACGCCCCCTGCCCCGTGCTGGTGCTGAATACCCATTAAAACAAGTAATCCATTGTCAGTATTCAGTAAACAATGAAATAGTAAGAGGGAAAATGACCCTGGTAGGACTCGAACCTACAACCAATTGATTAAGAGTCAACTGCTCTGCCAATTGAGCTACAGGGCCTCAAACAAGCAAGGTGAATTATAACCAATCCCCCAAACCGGGGCAAATCCTGTAAACCGTGAGCGGTAAGCGGTGAACGGTAAACCGTTTACCGCTCACGGTTCAGCCGCCTGCGCCGGTTCGACCGCTTGCGGCTCCAGACGTGTCACCTTAATAACCGTGACCGTTAAGTGTACTTCCTCGGACACCCTATCATTCGCCAGTATCTCACTAATCCGCTCCTGTAAATTCAGCACCTGGCTATTAGACAATGTTTCAGGTGCTAGAACTGTCAGGTGCATCTCCAACCGCTGCCGGCTGAAATGATCTATTTGCTTCTCATATAGCTCTGCACCCGTTATCTCCTCTACCTGAGTGCGCACCACCTCCTGGATACGCGCTTCGGCCGAGGCATCATAAGCCAGGCGGTAGGTTGAATAGGCCAATATGCTCGATACCCCTATCAGCAATATGAGGGCAATCCGCACACTGCGGGCCTGCATTGCCTGCCGGTTCTTCTTGGTAAGCGTCGGCCGAAAGCCCAATATCAAGAAAACTGAAGCTGTAGCCACGCTCATCGCTACAAAATTAGTGAAAAAGAGCAGCAGCGCCCCAAATGACTCCGCATAAAGTCCCATGCTAAAAGCAATGCCCACCGTTCCCAGCGGGGGAACCAGGGCGGCCGCAATGGCGACGCCCGGCAAGGCCCCGGCCGCATCGGAGTGGCACAGCGCATAAGCTCCGGCAATGCCGGAGAAAATAGCCACGCCCAGGTCAAATAGATTGGGCTGCGTCCGTGCCATTAATTCCGGTGTTAAGGTGTCGTCGATATTGAGGAAACCGATTAAGGCAGAAACTAGAATAGCTAACAGCACACCCCGCAGTGATGAGCTGAGAGCCAGCTTCAAAAAACGGGGATCCCCTTGCACGATGGCCAGACCGGTAGCCACAATAGGGTGCATCAACGGGGCCACCAACATGGCCCCAATCACCACTGCCCCGCTGTTCAGCATCAGGCCAAAACTGGCAATAATAGCCGAACAAGCAATGAGCAAAAAGTAACCGGAGTCAGCCCTGGCTCCACGCCGGATGCGTACATAAGCATCGGTGCGTTGAGCCAGACTCATGTGGGGTAACGAATGTTGCAAATACCAGGCAATTTTTCGAGCAGCGCCACCCATACGACCGCGCGGCTCGCGCACAATGGCCACAGCTTTCTTACTGTCACGCACCACGGCACCAGGCACATCCCCAAACAAGATGCGGTCCATTGTACTTTCTCGTGAAGCACCCAGCACTACCAAATCATAACTCTGGGTTGCTTCCGCAACAATGCCTTCCATAGCCGTTTTGGCCGTCACCAGCTTGGTTTTAATACGATCCCCTGAGCCTAAAAACTGGGCTGTCTGACGCAAACGCGCCCGACCATGAGCCTCCTGATTGGGGCCAAGATGTTCCAGGGCCACATAAAGAGCAGTAATTTCTGACTTATTGCTGAGGGGTAAGAGCATATTGAGGGCGTGAATAGCGTTGGGACCACCCGCCGTTGGCACCAAAATACGAGCCAGTTCTTCTTTGTCTGGTACGGCCGCTTCTTCATCAGGATGCTCTGCATCACCACGCACCACCAGCAGGGTGCAGTTTACATGATTTAGCCGTTTTAGATTGGCATCATCGGTTCGCGCCAACAGTATGTCGATCTCAACTTCTTGGGCGAATTCGCTAATACCTGTTTCATAGTCGCGGGCTGAAGCAATAACCGTGTATGCCTTCTGTTTATCCGGCAGAAGGCAGTCGATACGCTCTACCATCTCCCGAGCGGCCTTCATTTCAGCCTCCGACTCATCCTTCACCATCACAACCGCTATCAATTCGCCATTGTTCGCTTTAGCCAGCAGGGAGCCAAGCTGCCACATCTTGCCCAACAGCATATCGGGAGACAGCATGATACAGACACGCCAGGTCAATTTTTCTGGAATAGTTCCTTCAAGAATATGCATAGCATCAAGTATAGACGCAAATCATGTCAAGGAAAACCGTATCATTATAATTAGTAGAATATATCTACTCAACCGGTCAAATAACCACCCCTTTTGGCCAATGGTGAGTATAATACAGTATGGTAATTAAACGTTTCTTTGTAATTTTCACAATGATAGCTCTGGCCGGCTGGCTGATGGCCTGCGGTAACAGGACACCTACCCCGGCTGAGTCAGAAGCGACTCTTTCCCCCTACCAAATCATCCTGGTTAGTACTGATTTTGGTGCCGGCCAGCCCCGCGTCTCTTTTATGCTGTATGATGGAACAGAAGCTGTCAAAGAGGTGGCTCGTATTCAGCTAACGGCCGTTGACATCAATGATGAGGAAAATCAAACGGTCGTGTGGCAGGGGGAGGCAACCGGCTATACTGACTATGAAATTCCCTATTGGGTAGCCTATCCCGAAATCAACCGGGGCGGCTACTGGGGCATGGTAGCCGACATTACCCTGGCCGACGGCAGCCGCAGCGAAACAACCTTCGTTATCGACGTGTTGGGGCAAAGTTTGTCCCCGGCGCTGGGAGAACCGGCCCCACCCAGCCAGAACCGCACCCTGGCCGATACCGACCTGAGCCAGCTTAACTCCGGCACCGACAGCAATCCGGCTCTCTACCAGATGACGGTAGCCGAGGCAGTGGCCAGTGGCAAACCCTCTGTCGTCGGGTTTATTACACCCGGCCTCTGCCAGACAGAATGGTGTACACCGGTGTTAGAAAGTGTGGACACCGTATGGGCCGAGGTGGGTGAAGAACAGGCCAACTTTATCCATATTGAGGTCTATGCCGATTTTCAGGAGCTGCTGATTGTGCCGGAAATGGGCGAGTGGCGGCTAAATTCAGAACCGTGGGTTTTTGTGCTGGATGAAAACGGCCGTGTTGCCGCCAAATTCAGCGGTCCCGTCTCAGCGCAGGAGCTGAACGAGGCGCTGCTGCCTCTGCTGCAAAGCTGAAGCGTGAAGCGTGAAGCGTGAAACGTGAAGCGTGAAGCGTGACAAGCGCATTGTTCTTCTCTGTTCACTTTAAGGAGGTAACTACTAACGACTCTGCTGAAAAGTAGTTACTTAAGGAAACAGAAATGCGAGGAAATTACCGGTTTTTATTCATCTTATCTTTACTTGTCGCTGTATTGTCGGCAACGACCGTATCAGTCCAGGCCCATGCCCAACTGCTAGAAGCTGACCCCGCCCCCGGCAGCACGCTAGATGCCCCCCCAACCGAAATCCGGCTCACCTTCAACGAGC